>NZ_JBHXSA010000014.1:146922-212183 GCF_042716475.1 Streptomyces sp. NPDC058671
CTGTGTGTTTTGGGGGGGTTTGCGGGGGGGGGGGGGGGGGCGGGCCCCCCGGCCCCCCGCCCCTCCCGTACGGGTGCGGTTACGCGGCGAGCCTCGCCAGGGCCGCGTCGATGCGGGTCAGGGTCTTCTCCTTGCCCAGGATCTCCAGGGACTCGAAGAGGGGGAGGCCGACGGTGCGGCCGGTGACCGCGACGCGGACCGGGGCCTGGGCCTTGCCGAGCTTGAGGCCGTGGGCCTCGCCGGCGGTCAGGACCGCGTTCTTGAGGGACTCCGGGTCGCTCCAGTCGGCGTCGACGAGCTTCTCGCGGGCCGTGGTGAGGAGGGCCGCAGGCTCGCCCTTCATGGCCTTGTCCCACGAGGGCTGGTCGAAGACCGGCTCGGGAAGGAAGAGGAAGTCGACGTTGGCCGTGATGTCCGAGAGGACGGTCACGCGAGTCTGGGCGTGCGGCGCGATGGCCTCCCAGGCGGCCCGGTCGAAGTCCTCGGGCGCCCAGTTGGCGTGCGGGGCCTGGAGCCAGGGCTCGCAGGCCGTGGTGAAGGCCTTCACGTCCAGCATCCGGATGTGGTCGGCGTTGATCGACTCGGCCTTCTTGAGGTCGAAACGCGCCGGGTTGGCGTTGACGTCGGCGATGTCGAACGCCGCCACCATCTCGGGGATGGTGAAGATGTCCTGGTCGGCCGAGAAGGACCAGCCGAGGAGCGAGAGGTAGTTCAGCAGGCCCTCGGGGAGGAAGCCGCGCTCCCGGTAGAGGTTGAGGGAGGCCTGCGGGTCGCGCTTGGAGAGCTTCTTGTTGCCCTCGCCCATGACGTACGGCAGGTGGCCGAAGGCGGGGATCGACTTCGCGACGCCCAGCTCGATCAGCGCCTTGTAGAGCGCGATCTGGCGCGGGGTGGAGGAGAGCAGGTCCTCGCCGCGCAGGACGTGGGTGATCTCCATCAGGGCGTCGTCGACCGGGTTGACCAGGGTGTACAGCGGGGCGCCGTTGGCCCGGAGGATGCCGTAGTCCGGCACGTTCTCCGAGGTGAAGGTGAGCTCGCCGCGGACCAGGTCGGTGAAGGTGATCGGCTCGTCGGGCATCCGGAAGCGGACGATGGACGCGCGGCCCTCGGCCTCGTACGCGGACTTCTGCTCCGGGGTGAGGTTCCGGCAGTGGCCGTCGTAGCCGGAGGGGCGGCCGGCGGCGCGGGCGGCCTCGCGGCGCTCGTCGAGCTCCTCGGTGGTGCAGTAGCAGGGGTACGCGTACCCGCCGGCGAGCAGCTTGTCGGCGACGTCCTTGTAGATGTCCATCCGCTGCGACTGGCGGTACGGCGCGTGGGGGCCGCCGACCTCCGGGCCCTCGTCCCAGTCGAGACCCAGCCAGCGCAGCGAGGCGAGCAGCTGCTCGTACGACTCCTCGGAGTCGCGCGCTGCGTCGGTGTCCTCGATGCGGAAGACCATGGTGCCCTGGTTGTGCCGGGCGAAGGCCCAGTTGAAGAGGGCGGTGCGGACCAGGCCCACGTGGGGGTTGCCGGTCGGCGAGGGACAGAAACGGACGCGGATCGCGTTAGCCACGCTTGATCACCTTATTGGTGAGAGTGCCGATGCCTTCGATGGTGACGGCGACCTCGTCGCCGACGTTGAGGGGGCCGACCCCGGCGGGGGTGCCGGTGAGGATGACGTCGCCGGGGAGCAGCGTCATGGCCTCGGTGATGTGGACGACCAGGTCCTCGATGGAGCGGATCATGTCGCTGGTCCGGCCCAGCTGGCGCTGTTCGCCGTTGACCGTCGCCTGGATGGTGAGGTCGCCCGCGGCGGCGAGGCTCATCTCCGTCTCCACCCAGGGGCCCAGCGGGCAGGAGGTGTCGAAGCCCTTGGCGCGGGCCCACTGCTTCTCGCGCTGCTGCGCGTCGCGGGCGGTGACGTCGTTGGCGCAGGTGTAGCCGAAGACGACGTCCTTCACGCGCTCGCGGGGCACCTCGCGGCACATGCGGCCGATGACCACGGCCAGTTCGGCCTCGTGGTGCAGCTCCTGGGAGAAGGAGGGGTACTCGATCGCGTCGCCGGGGCCGATCACCGAGGTGGTGGGCTTGAAGAAGGCGACGGGGACGTCGGGGACCTCGTTGCCGAGTTCGGCGGCGTGCTCCGCGTAGTTGCGGCCGATGGCCACGACCTTGTTGGGGAGCACGGGCGGCAGGAGCCGTACCTTGCTCAGCGGGACCTTGGTGCCGCTGAGCTCGAAGTCGGTGTACGGAATGCCCTTGATGATGTCGAGGACGAGGCCGCCGGACTCGACGGTTCCCTCGCCCTCGACGGCGCCGAAGGCCACATTGCCGTCGATGGAGAATCTGGCGATGCGCACGAGTGCTGTCGCCCCTCACTTGTACTGGCTGGAGTCTGACGCTCCAGGCTAACGCGGCGCGGGGCGGCCGACCTGCGAGATCAGCGGGACGCGGCGGCGTACGGCTCGGGCTGGTACGGGGCCGGGGGCTGCATGAGGATGGTGCGGCGCGGGTTGGCCGTCCGGGTGGGCAGTTCGGCCGCGTACTCCGGCCGGGCGCCCCGGTCGAGCTCTGCGGCGTCCGTGAGGTGGACGAGGGTGGAACGGCGGGGGTTGGCCGTGGTGCCGGGTGTCGTCGTCTTCATCGCGGTGATCTGACCTTGTTCCGGAACGGGCGCCGCATGCGGGCGCGTGGGGGTGTAAAGCGTCAGGCTAAACATGCGATTCCCTTCGAATGCATGGCTAAGACATCGATTCTCGTGTGAGTTTGCTCACCATCACCCCTACATTCCGGGCATTACGGACCGTCTCCTGTCGCCACGGAAAGGGACATTCCGCCACTGAACCCTCTATTCCGCTCCTGATCATGTCGACTGGGACACACGGGCACGCGCAGTCATTGGGGAGGAAAAGTCCGTATCCTCCGCGATCATCTTCTACGTGCGGTGACACTGTGCGCACGCGTTGTCATGACCTTCGCGGCGCGACACGCGGCCCTTGTTG
Organism: Streptomyces sp. NPDC058671; assembly: GCF_042716475.1. Lineage (NCBI taxonomy): Bacteria > Bacillati > Actinomycetota > Actinomycetes > Kitasatosporales > Streptomycetaceae > Streptomyces > Streptomyces sp. NPDC058671. Next base: position 149,904 of record NZ_JBHXSA010000014.1, read on the forward strand.
GAGATCCGGCACTGTGCTGGAATTCCACGCACCGTCGCGGGTTTCAAGCCGGCGCGCAGGGGCGCAACGCAGCGCCGGCCGTGCGACGGGAAAGGGGGAACTGCGCCGGTCACCGACGACCACCTGGGGTGCACCACACCCCGAACGACGCCGACACCGTCCTCTCCGTTCACCCGGAAGGACGCCTGGTCCAGAGGTTGCGACGCTAGTGCAGGGACGTTTCAAGAGGGATGGCTCGGGGTCTCCCCAGGCCCGCAAGGGCCGAGCGGACACTCCGGCGGAGCAGGAACCGCGTGCCGGGACCGACCGCGGTCCCTCGGCCCCGCACACCCCGAACCAGGGTCAGGGACCGTCCGGCGACGGCGGTGACGGCGGCAGGCGCACGAGCGCCGCGGCCGCCTCCGGCGAGCCGTCCGACGCACCCGTCAAGCCCCGGGCCGAGAACGAGGTCGGCTCCCGAATAGCCCTGCGCAACTGGCGCATCTCCACGCGCCTGGTCGCGCTCCTCACCCTCCCCGTGGTCGCGGCGACCACCCTGGGCGGCATCCGCATCAGCGAGTCGCTCCAGGACATGGAGCAGCTCGACCACATGCAGCTGCTCACCAAGCTGACCCGAGAGGCGACCGACCTCGCGCAGGCCCTCCAGGCCGAGCGCGACCTGTCCGCGGGCCCCCTGGTCAACGGCCGCCCGGTCAGCGACTACCAGGTCGCCAACCCGCGCCGGAAGACCGACCTCGAGTACAAGGCCTTCCTCGAGGCGACCGAGGAGATCCCGGCCACCGAGGGCGACGAGGCGCTGCGCAGCATCCGCCAGAACGTCAACGGGATCGCCTCGCAGGTCATCCAGCTCAACACCATCCGGGGCAACGCCTACGAGAAGGGCGTCTCCCACTCGGTGACGGTCGAGGCGTACAGCCGTCTCATCCGCGCGCTGCTCAGCCTGTCCCAGGACATGGCGCAGGCGACCAGCAACCCCGAGATGATCAAGCGGACCCGTGCGCTCGCCGCGTTCTCGTCCGCCAAGGAGTACGCCTCCATCCAGCAGGCGATCATCGCGGCGGCACTGCCCGCGAGCGACCGGACGTCCGGCAGGATCCAGCAGGGTGACCGCCTCTACGGCGAGGCCGCGCTCAACTCCGAGGCCGACGAACTCAAGTCGTTCCAGGCGATCTACGAGTCGACCGGTGGTGACGCCACCGAGCGGACGGCGTCCCTGAACCAGGGCAACCCGTCGATCACCGCGGCCGAGAAGTACGCCGAGCGCGTCCTCAACATGGACGACGCCATGCAGAGCGGCACCAAGCGCGGTCACCTGAACTTCACCGACGAGTACGGCACCAAGATCGCCGCCATGAACCGCATCGAGCGCGGTCTGCTCGGCGACATGGAGACCATGGCCCGTGAGCTGCGGCAGGAGTCGCAGCGCGAGGCCATCATCAACGGTGCGCTGATCCTCCTCGTCCTCGGCGTCTCGCTCATCGGCGCCTTCGTCGTGGCCCGGTCCATGATCCGCTCGCTGCGCCGGCTCCAGGACACCGCGACCAAGGTCGCCCAGGACCGACTGCCCGAGCTCGTCAAGCAGCTCTCCGAGTCCGACCCGCAGGACGTCGACACCTCCGTCGAGTCCGTCGGTGTGCACTCCCGCGACGAGATCGGCCAGGTGGCCGCGGCCTTCGACGACGTGCACCGCGAGGCCGTCCGCCTCGCCGCCGAGCAGGCCCTCCTCCGGGGCAACGTCAACGCGATGTTCACCAACCTGTCGCGCCGCTCCCAAGGCCTCATCCAGCGTCAGCTCTCGCTCATCTCCGAGCTGGAGTCCCGCGAGGCCGACCCGGACCAGCTGTCCTCGCTGTTCAAGCTCGACCACCTCGCGACGCGCATGCGCCGTAACGGTGAGAACCTCCTCGTCCTCGCCGGTGAGGAGCCGGGCCGCCGCTGGACCCGTCCGGTCCCGCTGGTCGACGTCCTGCGTGCCGCCGCCTCCGAGGTGGAGCAGTACGAGCGCGTCGAACTGGCCGCGGTCCCGGCGACCGAGGTCGCCGGCCGGGTCGTCAACGACCTCGTGCACCTCCTCGCCGAGCTGCTCGAGAACGCCACCTCGTTCTCCTCGCCCCAGACCAAGGTCCGGGTCACCGGCCACGCGCTTCCCGACGGCCGGGTGCTCGTCGAGATCCACGACACCGGCATCGGCCTCTCGCCCGAGGACCTGGCCGCGATCAACGAGCGGCTCGCCTCGCCGCCCACCGTGGACGTCTCGGTCTCCCGCCGCATGGGCCTCTTCGTGGTCGGCCGCCTGTCCCTGCGACACGGCATCCGCATCCAGCTGCGTCCCTCCGACTCGGGCGGCACCACCGCCCTCGTCATGCTCCCGGTCGACGTCGCCCAGGGCGGCAAGAAGCCCATGCCGAAGCCGGGTTCCGGTGGCCAGGGCGCGATGCCGCAGGGCGCCTCCGCTCCGGGCGGCCGGCTTCCCGGCGGCCCCGGCGCGGCCGGCGGCCCCGGCGGTGGACGTCCGGGCCAGGGCGGTGGCCCGTCCGCGACGGGCGGCCTCCTCGGTGGCGGAGCCCCGCGCGGTCAGGTCGGTTCCGGCGGTCCCAGGGCCGCCCTGCCCGCCCGTGACGGCGCCCCGCTCGCGGGTGGCCCGCAGACCCGCACCCCGCAGCCGCAGAACGCGCAGCTGGACCAGACCGCCTCGCTGCCGCAGGTCCCCCCGGCCCCGCAGGCGCCCCAGGCCCCGCAGAGCCAGGATCCGCTGCGCCCCGGCGGCGGGCTCATCGGCGGCGCCGCGAGCGCCATCCCCTCCCGTACCGACGTGTGGGGCAACAACAGCGGCCCGCAGGCCGGGCCCGGCGCCCCGCAGCACGCCCCGCAGGCCCCCCGGCCCGGCGGGTACGAGGCCCCGCGCGCCGAGCTGCCGGGCGGCAACCCCCAGCAGCAGCGCCCGCAGTCCGCGAGCTGGGGCAACGACCCGGCGCAGCAGCCGGTGCGGCGCCCGCGCCAGGAGATGTCCCCGCTGGACGCCCCGCGCGGTCACGAGGAGTCGGAGACGACGGGCCTGTTCGGGGCTCCGGCGGCTCCTCAGGGTCCCGGTTCCACGGGCCAGTTCCCCCGCCCCGACTTCGGCGCGCAGCAGCCGCAGGGCGGGCACCCGCAGCAGGCCCCGCAGGCGTACCAGGGCGGTGTCCAGGACCCCGCGTCGACGGCGCAGTTCCCGCGCCCGGACTTCGACGCACCGCAGGGCCCCGGCTCCACCGGCCAGTTCCCCCGTCCCGACTTCGGCGCCCCGCAGGGACCGGCTCAGGGCCCCGGCTCCACCGGCCAGTTCCCGCGGCCCGACTTCGGCGGTCAGCAGCCGCAGGGGCGGCCGCCCCACCAGGCCCCGCAGGGCCAGGCCCCCCAGCAGCAGTACCAGGGCGGCCAGCAGCAGCAGTTCGGCCGGCAGCCCTTCGTACCGCAGGCGCAGCAGCAGGGCCAGGCCCCGCAGGCTCCCGCCCCGCGTCAGCGCGACGGCGGTGACTTCGGCGCTCCGCGCCACGGTGCCGAGCCGGGCCGGCAGCCGCAGCCGCGCCAGCCGCAGCTCCAGCAGCCGCGCCGTCCGGAGGCCCTGCCGCCGGCGAGCGGTGCGGGCGACGGCAGGACGCCGCTGTACGACACGCTGGAGAACAACTGGCACCAGCAGGGGCAGGCTTCGGCGCAGCCGGCGCAGACCCCGGCCGGGCCGCAGTCGTCCGCTCCGGCGCCCCGGCAGACCGGGGACCCGGCCGCCGACGCCAACCGGCAGAACGGCGGGGCCGCCTGGCGGACCTCGCCCAACGACGAGCTGGTGCGCCAGGCCGAGCGGGTGCGCAAGCCCGCGGCCGGCGGGGTCACCACCTCGGGTCTTCCGCGGCGCGTGCCGAAGGCCAACCTCGTGCCCGGGACCGCGCAGGAGCAGGCCCACACGGCCGGCCCCCAGGTCTCGCGCGCACCCGACGACGTCCGCGGCCGGCTGACCAATCTGCGCCGCGGCATTCAGCAGGGCCGACAAGCGGGCAACTCGACCACGGGTAGCATCCACCTCGGTCCGAACCATCAGCAGGAGCGCTAGTTGAACGCGATGAGCCAGGCGGCGCAGAACCTGAACTGGTTGATCACCAACTTCGTGGACAACACCCCCGGGGTGTCGCACACGGTGGTGGTCTCCGCCGACGGACTCCTGCTCGCCATGTCCGAAGGATTCCCCCGTGACCGCGCCGACCAGCTGGCGGCGGTCGCGTCCGGGCTGACCTCGCTGACCGCGGGCGCGTCCCGGATCTTCGAGGGGGGCCCCGTCGCCCAGACGGTCGTGGAGATGGAGCGCGGCTTCCTCTTCCTCATGTCCGTCTCCGACGGCTCCTCGCTGGCCGTGCTCGCCCACCCCGAGTGCGACATCGGCCTCGTGGGCTACGAGATGGCGCTGCTTGTCGACCGGGCCGGCAGCGTCCTCACCCCGGACCTCCGCGCGGAGCTCCAGGGCAGCCTGCTCCACTAGCCGGTCACCCACCCCGGACAACCCACCGCACGACCGACCGACAGGGCGGTACGCCCCTCCGTACCGCCCTGGGCACCGTTCACCGTCCGGCCGCCCCACCCGGCCCCCCACCGGCCCCATCAGACGGCAGATGCTTTGCTGTCACGCCCGGAGGATTCATGACCCCGCCCCCCGCCTCTCACGATCCGTACGGCGCCTCAGTCGACGAGTACGGATACGAGGGCGACCAGCCGCTGGTGCGTCCGTACGCGATGACCGGCGGCCGGACCCGGCCGCGCTACCAGCTCGCCATCGAGGCGCTGGTCAGCACCACGGCCGACCCGGCACACCTCGCCACGCTCCTGCCCGAGCACCAGCGGATCTGCCACCTGTGCCGTGAGGTGAAGTCGGTGGCCGAGGTGTCGGCGCTGCTCTCGATGCCGCTCGGCGTCGCCCGCATCCTCGTCGCCGACCTGGCGGAGGCCGGCATGGTGGCGATCCACCAGCCGGGCAACGGAGAGACCGGCGGCACGCCGGACGTGACTCTGCTCGAAAGGGTGCTCAGTGGACTTCGCAAGCTCTAGCGGCGGCGCGGCCCGTTCAACCACCAGCGCGAAGATCGTGGTGGCGGGTGGCTTCGGCGTGGGCAAGACCACGTTCGTCGGCGCCGTCTCGGAGATCGACCCGCTGCGTACCGAGGCCGTCATGACGTCCGCCTCGGCGGGCATCGACGACCTCACGCACACCGGTGGCAAGACGACGACGACCGTCGCCATGGACTTCGGCCGCATCACCCTGGACCAGGACCTGATCCTGTACCTGTTCGGCACGCCCGGGCAGGACCGGTTCTGGTTCATGTGGGACGACCTGGTCCGCGGCGCCATCGGCGCGGTGGTCCTGGTGGACACCCGCCGTCTGGCCGACTGCTTCCCGGCGGTCGACTACTTCGAGAACTCGGGCCTCCCCTTCGTCATCGCCCTCAACGGCTTCGACGGAGCCCAGCCCTACCAGCCCGAAGAAGTCCGCGAGGCCCTCCAGATCGGCCCCGACACCCCCATCATCACCACCGACGCCCGCCACCGCGCCGACGCCAAGAGCGCCCTCATCACGCTCGTGGAGCACGCCCTCATGGCCAGGCTCAAGTAGCGGAGCGGTCAGGGCGGTTGTCATATGCCGCTGCCAGGGGCGGTCTGTGTCCTTCGACACGGCCGCTCCTGCGTTCATAACGTTTCGACAGAGAATTGGAGCGTCCCGGACACACGACGCATCCGATCGGTGTCACTGCGCTCACATGAGCCCCGCCTTTTGGCGGGGCTCGCTCTTTATGCCCGTTTTATACGAGGCCTGGACCACTGAAAGGGGCCGTATCCCACTGTTTGGAACGGACCCCCTTCACGTGCTGCAATTCATGAACTCCCGAGTAGGCCCTGAACGAAACACCGGCACAACGTAGGTGCCGACGCCGAGAGGTTGTTGGTCGAGTGAGGCGAAGCAAGGAAAGCTCCGCGGAGCAGGAGACGCGGGGCAACTTCACGCCGCCGTCGCGTACTGCCATGTTCCCCGCGGACATGCCCGTGACACCGCCGCCGACCGCGGCCGCGGGCAAGGGCAGCTCCAGCAAGCTGTCGCCCCGCAACTGGCGGGTGCCCACCCGGCTGAACGCGATCCTCCTCATACCCGTGCTCGTCGGCCTCGTCATGGGCGGCTTCCAGGTCAAGGGCGCGATCGACACCTGGCAGGAGGCGCAGGACGCCGAGAAGACGGCGCTCATCGTGCGCGCCGCCTCGGAGTACAGCACCGCCCTGCTGAACGAGCGGGACCTCACAGCTGGACCGCTGCTCGCCGCCAAGAGCGCCGAGGACCGCAAGAGCGACGAGGTCACGCGCGCGTACGCCGCGACCGACGCCGCCCGCGTGACGTTCGACGAGGCCGCCAAGAACCTCCCGTCGGGCCAGGGCCTGGAGCGCCGGCTGCGCCTCTTCAAGGACGAGGAGCCGAAGCTCGACGCGCTGCGCAAGGCGGCGTACACCCGTGCCCTCGACCCGGTGAACACCCAGCTCGGGTACACCGGCGTCCAGCACTACCTCACCGAGTTCTCCAACGAGCTCGGTCTCGGCACCGGCAACGTCACCGCCTACGGCCGCAGCGTCTACGCCATCCAGCTGGCCAAGGGCGCCGAGTCCCTCCAGCGCTCGATCGGCACCCAGCTCCTGGTCCGGCCCAGCCGCCAGGAAGCCGTCTTCGCCCAGCAGTCCGTGGCGTTCAACTCGTACAACTACCTGGAGCAGATCGCCCTCGGCGAGTTCGCCTCCGGCGGTATGCCCGAGGACGTCGAGCTGCTCAAGAAGGTCATGGCCGGCAAGGCCACGGAGGGCGCCAAGCAGATGCGGGCCGCGGGCGTCGAACTGCCCAAGGGCAAGGACGGCTCCGTCTACTCCGGCGCGGCCTCCGCGATCGGCACCGCCAAGAACCCCGACGCTCTCGCGGCCCTCTCGTCCAAGGGCATCACGGCCGAGACCTGGATGGCCGTCGCCACCGCCAAGTTCGAGGGCTACTCCGAGGTCGAGAAGATCCTCGTCGACAAGGCCGTGAACGAGGCCGTGCGGATCTCCGACGAGGCCAAGACGGACGCCTGGGTCATCGGCGGCATCGTCGTCGTCGCCCTGCTCACCGCCTTCATCCTGGCCGGGATGATGGCCCGCCAGATGAGCCGCGCCATGCAGCAGCTGCGCACCGCCGCCTTCGGCATCGCCGAGCAGCGTCTGCCGATGCTGGTCGACCAGCTGTCCCGTACCGAGCCAGGCCGTGTCGACACCCGCGTCCAGCCCATCCCGATCGACTCGCAGGACGAGATCGGCGAGGTCGCCCGCGCCTTCGACCAGGTGCACCGCGAGGCCGTCCGGCTCGCCGCCGAGCAGGCCATGCTCCGGGGCAACGTCAACGCGATCTTCACCAACCTCTCGCGCCGCAACCAGTCGCTGATCGAGGGCCAGCTGACCCTCATCACCGACCTGGAGAACAACGAGGCCGACCCGGACCAGCTGGAGAACCTCTTCAAGCTGGACCACCTGGCCACCCGTATGCGCCGCAACGGCGAGAACCTCCTCGTCCTCGCCGGCGAGGAGCCCGGCCGCCGCTGGGACCAGCCGGTCCCGCTGGTCGACGTCATGCGCGCCGCCTCCTCCGAGGTGGAGCAGTACGAGCGCATCGAGCTCGCGGGCGTCCCGGAGGCCGAGATCCACGGCCAGGCCGTGACCGACCTCGTCCACCTGCTCGCCGAGCTCCTGGAGAACGCCACCACGTTCTCCTCCCCGCAGACCAAGGTCCGCGTCACCGCGACCCGTCTCCCCGACGGCCGCGTGATGGTCGAGATCCACGACAAGGGCATCGGCCTCACCGCCGAGGACTTCGCGGACATCAACCACAAGCTGGCCAACCCGCCGACGGTCGACGTGGCCGTCTCGCAGCGCATGGGCCTGTTCGTGGTCGGCCGCCTCGCCGACCGCCACGGCATCCGGGTCCAGCTCCGCCCCTCGGGCGAGCAGGCCGGTACGACCTCGCTCGTCATGCTGCCGGACGCGATCACCCACGGTGGCGGTGGCGAGCAGGCGCACCAGGACGACTTCACCGTCTCCCAGATCATTCCGCAGCAGCAGCAGAACGCTTTCGAGAGCGCGCCGCCGCAGCAGCAGATGCTGACCGCCGCCGACCTCGGCTTCGACGACTCGCGCTACGACCGGTCGGCCGAGGACGAGCGCCCGGTCGACCCGGTCGACCGCTCGCTGAAGCGCGAGGGGCGGCGTGCCGCCCTGGAGGCCCAGGCGCAGGGCGGTGACCGTCCGCTCTTCCGCGACGAGGTGGAGCAGACCGACCAGCCGGAGCAGGCGGAGGCCTACGGGCACCAGGACCAGGACTACGGTCAGGGCCAGGAGTACGGGCAGCAGCAGGGCCAGGAGTACGCGCAGGAGCAGTACGCACCGGCGCAGCAGGAGTACGGGCAGCAGCAGCCCCAGCAGGCGCAGGACTACGGCCAGGAGTACGCGGCCGGCTACCCGCAGCAGGACGGCTACGCGTACCCGCAGCAGGGGTACGAGACGTACCAGCAGCCCGGCTATGCGGAAGCCTCGTACGAGACCCCGGCAGCCGAACAGCAGCAGTACGGCAATGCGTTCGATCCCCAGTCCCAGCAGGCCGAGTGGCAGGACCAGAACGCTTACGGCAACGGCTGGCAGCAGCCGTACGGAGCGGAAACGGAATCTGCTTCGCCCGCTCCCGAACAGGCCCCCGAGCGCGTAGGCTTCGACCGTCCGGGTCCGACCCCGAGTGCCGCCCCGGACGCCGGTCACGCGCTGACCGACGCCGGTCTGCCGCGCCGCGGCAGCGTCGCCCCGCAGAGCCCGCAGGCGCCGCAGCAGGCGGAGCCCGCGCAGCCGGCGCAGGACCAGCAGCAGAACGAAGCCGACGGCCCCGAAACGTGGCGCTCGACCAACGACGAGCGCTGGCAGCGGGCCGGAAAGCTCAAGGACCCGAAGGCGGGCGGGGTCACCTCCTCCGGTCTCCCCCGCCGGGTCCCGAAGGCCAACCTGGTCGAGGGCACGGCTGAGCAGACCCCGCAGGGCGGCCCCCAGGTCTCCCGCGCCCCCGAGGACGTACGGGGCAGGTTGAGCAACCTGCGCCGGGGCGTCCAGCAGGGACGCACCGCGGGAACGGACACGAACGGATCGGGCCTCGGCCCGGGCAGTACCTACAACCAGGAGCGTTAGTGTGAGCATGAGCCAGGCGGCGCAGAATCTGAACTGGTTGATCACCAACTTCGTGGACAACACCCCCGGGGTGTCGCACACGGTGGTGGTCTCCGCCGACGGACTCCTGCTGGCGATGTCCGAGGGTTTCCCCCGGGACCGCGCCGACCAGCTGGCGGCCGTCGCCTCCGGACTGACCTCGCTGACCGCGGGCGCGTCCCGGATCTTCGAGGGCGGTGCGGTCAACCAGACCGTGGTGGAGATGGAGCGCGGCTTCCTCTTCCTCATGTCGATCTCGGACGGCTCCTCGCTGGCCGCGCTCGCCCACCCCGAGGCGGACATCGGTCTCGTGGGCTACGAGATGGCCCTCCTCGTGGACCGGGCGGGCACCGTACTGACTCCTGACCTCCGGGCGGAGCTTCAGGGAAGTCTTCTCAACTAACAGACAGACAGTGCGTTTCGCGCCACCGACCCGTAGGGTGCGGTGGCGCGGTTCCACGGGACATGGACCGCGAGGCAGTCGAGGAGGAGAACGTGGGAACACCACCGGGCGCAAGCCCCTACAACGGTTATGACGCGCACCAGGCGCCGCTCGGCGACCCCGCGCAGAACCGGTTCAACTTTCCCTCCACACCGAGCAGACAGGGTGCGTCGCAGCCCTATCGGCAGCCTCAGGGCCAGTCCGCGGGCGCCCACCGCGCCCCGTCCCCCGCCGGTGCGGGCGGTTCGGGCGGCGGTTCGGGCGGTTCGGGCGGGCACAACCCGCTGGTGCGTCCGTACGCGATGACCGGCGGCCGGACCCGGCCGCGCTACCAGCTCGCCATCGAGGCACTGGTCAGTACGACGGCCGACCCGTCCCGGCTGCAGGGGCAGTTGCCCGAGCACCAGCGGATCTGCCGGCTCTGCATCGAGATCAAGTCGGTCGCGGAGATCTCGGCACTTCTCTCCATCCCCCTCGGCGTCGCCCGAATCCTCGTCGCCGACCTGGCCGAGGCCGGACTCGTCGCCATCCACCAGCCGGGCGGCGACGCCGCCGCCGGCGGCCAGCCAGACGTGACACTGCTCGAAAGGGTGCTCAGTGGACTTCGCAAGCTCTAGCGGCGGCGCGGCCCGTTCAACCACCAGCGCGAAGATCGTGGTGGCGGGTGGCTTCGGCGTGGGCAAGACCACGTTCGTCGGCGCCGTCTCGGAGATCAACCCGCTGCGTACCGAGGCCGTCATGACGTCCGCTTCCGCGGGCATCGACGACCTCACGCACACCGGCGACAAGACGACGACGACCGTCGCCATGGACTTCGGCCGCATCACCCTGGACCAGGACCTGATCCTGTACCTGTTCGGCACCCCCGGGCAGGACCGGTTCTGGTTCATGTGGGACGACCTGGTCCGCGGCGCCATCGGCGCCGTCGTCCTCGTCGACACCCGCCGCCTGGCCGACTGCTTCCCCGCGGTCGACTACTTCGAGAACTCGGGCCTCCCCTTCGTCATCGCCCTCAACGGCTTCGACGGAGCCCAGCCCTACCAGCCCGAAGAAGTCCGCGAGGCCCTCCAGATCGGCCCCGACACCCCCATCATCACCACCGACGCCCGCCACCGCGCCGACGCCAAGAGCGCCCTCATCACGCTCGTGGAGCACGCCCTCATGGCCCGACTGCGGTAAGTCCCGGCAGGCGTCCGGTACGGATGTGAGAGGCCCCGCGCACCCCCTCGGTGCCGCGGGGCCTCTGCCGTGCTCCCGACGGGGGTCGCGGCACGCCGAAGGCCCCCGCTCCTGTGACGGAGCGGGGGCCTTCGGTACGGGCGCGGTCAGCGCCAGCTGTGCGGGGCGCGGAAGCCGTGCTCGCGCTCCAGGCGGCGCCAGCCGGCCGTGGTGCGGCCGTGGTGGCCCGCAGGCTCGGGCTGGGAGGCCGCGCGGGCGAGCAGCACCGCGGTGATGGCGGCGAGCTCCTCGGGGTCGGCGTGGCCCTTCTCGACGCGGAGAAGGTTGGCAGGGGTACTCACGTGGATGGCTCCTCTTACTGAGGCGGGTTGCCGTGCTTGCGGGACGGCAGGTCGGCGTGCTTGGTGCGGAGCATCGCGAGGGACCGGATGAGCACCTGGCGGGTGTCGGCCGGGTCGATGACGTCGTCGACCAGACCGCGCTCCGCCGCGTAGTACGGGTGCATCAGCTCGGCCTTGTACTCCTTGACCATGCGGCTGCGCATGGCCTCGGGGTCCTCGGCGTCCGCGATCTGCTTGCGGAAGATCACGTTGGCGGCGCCCTCGGCGCCCATGACCGCGATTTCGTTGGTGGGCCAGGCGTACGTCAGGTCGGCGCCGATGGACTGGGAGTCCATGACGATGTATGCGCCGCCGTAGGCCTTGCGCAGGATCAGGCTGATCCGGGGCACGGTCGCGTTGCAGTACGCGTAGAGCAGCTTGGCGCCGTGCCTGATGATTCCACCGTGCTCCTGGTCGACGCCCGGCAGGAAGCCGGGTACGTCCAGAAGGGTGATGATCGGGATGTTGAAGGCGTCACACATCTGCACGAAGCGCGCGGCCTTCTCGGAGGCCTCGATGTCGAGGACGCCGGCCAGCGTCTGGGGCTGGTTGGCGACGAGGCCGACGACCTGGCCGTCGAGCCGGGCGAGGGCGCAGATGATGTTGCGGGCCCAGCGCTCGTGGATCTCCAGGTAGTCGCCGTCGTCGACGAGCTCCTCGATGACCTTGTGCATGTCGTACGGGCGGTTGCCGTCGGCAGGCACGAGGTCGAGCAGGACCTCGGAGCGGCGGTCGGCCGGGTCCTCGGAGGCGACGGACGGCGGGTTCTCGCGGTTGTTCTGCGGGAGCATCGACAGGAGGTAGCGGACCTCCGCGATGCAGGTCTCCTCGTCGTCGTACGCGAAGTGGGAGACGCCGGAGACGCCCGCGTGGACGTCGGCGCCGCCGAGGCCGTTCTGGGTGATCTCCTCGCCGGTGACCGCCTTGACGACGTCCGGTCCCGTGATGAACATCTGCGAGGTCTCTCGGACCATGAACACGAAGTCGGTCAGCGCCGGGCTGTAGGCCGCGCCGCCCGCGCAGGGGCCGAGCATCACGGAGATCTGCGGGATGACACCCGAGGCGCGCGTGTTGCGCTGGAAGATGCCGCCGTAGCCGGCGAGCGCCGAGACGCCCTCCTGGATGCGGGCACCCGCGCCGTCGTTGAGCGAGACCAGCGGAGCGCCGGCCGCGATGGCCATGTCCATGATCTTGTGGATCTTCGTGGCGTGCGCCTCGCCGAGCGCGCCGCCGAAGATGCGGAAGTCGTGCGCGTACACGAAGACCGTCCGGCCCTCCACCGTGCCCCACCCGGTGATCACACCGTCGGTGTACGGCTTCTTCGCCTCCAGGCCGAAGCCCGAGGCGCGGTGCCGGCGCAGCTGCTCCACCTCGCTGAAGGAACCAGGGTCGAGCAGCAGCTCGATGCGCTCGCGCGCGGTCAGCTTGCCCTTCGCGTGCTGGGCCTCGGTCGCGCGGTCGCTCGGGCCGCGCAGGGCCTGCTCGCGCAGGACGTGCAGCTCGGCCACACGGCCACGGGCGTCAGCGGGCTCGCTCGGGATCTGGTCCACAACGGTCATGTACCGACCCTACGAAGTCGGACAAGAAAACCCCGCCGTCCACTCCGTACAGTCTCCCGTGTCGAATCCTGGCGAGGCTGGACAGAACGCGGCCCTGTCCAGCCCGAGTCAACAGCCAGACACCCCTCGTATTTGTAGGGTTGTCACATAGACCTTCGTCAGTGCCCTCCGACACCGGCTCGGAGGAGAACCTCGCAGCGGTGGGTGGCGCCCGCCGTACCGGGCGTGATCCGCAGCCGCAGCGAGGCTCCGGTCGCCGGCACCTCCACCGACGGGTCGTGGGCGAGCATCCGGCGGACCGGGCCGCGCCGGACCAGTTCGAGCGGCTGCCCGGTGCGGGGCGGTTCGGAGACCAAGCAGGTCGAGCACGGAGCGGCGGCGCCGGACGAGGACGCTCGCGGGGGCGAATCGATGAGCACGGCACAAGCCCGGCGAAGGCGCTTCCCGCCGGGCCCGCGCGCGTCCGGTCAGCCTCCGCAGTGGAAGCGGGCGTCGCCCCAGTCCGCGTGGTCGTTGCCGTTGCCGTCGCCGCCGTCGCCGACCACCAGGTCGACGTAGGAGGCGCCGGTGACGTCGGCGGTGAGCGCCCAGGCCGGGTCCGTGGCCCCGAGGACCGGGGACGTCACCTTCTCGGCGCCGTCCGCGAGCACGCTGAACCGGACGCTGCCCCGGGCGGTCTGGACGTCGTCCACGCCGACCTGGGCGGTGAGGGAGGTGCAGCGGCCGCCCAGGTAGTAGCGGACCGTGGCGGGGGCGTGGCTGCCCAGGCCCTTGGCGTACGTCACTCCCCCGATCCGCAGCGGGGAACCGTCGCCGGTGCCGGTCTCGCCGTTGGACCGGTCCCGCTCGACGGGTCCCCAGCCGTTGGCGGCGGACGTCCAGTCCAGGTCACTGGCCCAGCTGTCGGCGGTGGGCGGCGGGGGCAGGGTGCGGGCGGTGGTGGCGGCGGCGAGTTTCCGCTCCTCTCCGCCGAGGGCGTAGGTGAGGGAGGCGCCGAGGGGGTACGGCCGGTAGGGCGCGTCGACCGGCGGGGTGACCTGCCAGGTGGCGGTGGCCTTCCCGCCCGCCGCGACCGTGCCCAGGGAGACGGGGGCGGACGGCTGTGCGGTCCAGCCCTCGGGCAGTGCGAGGGCGACCCGTGCGCCGGTGACGTCGGTGGTCTCGTCGTTGCCGAAGGTGGCCGTGACCTGGTTCGGGCGGCCGGGCTCCAGGGTGTCGGGCGCGGTGACGGTGAGTGTGCCGCAGGCGGCGCGCTCGGCGGCCGGGCCCAGGTCGGTGACGGTGAAGGCGTCGAGGACGAAGTCGGCGCCGTCGGGCGCGTCACCGCGCTTGCGCAGGCCGGTCCAGGTGTCGCCGCAGCCGGCGGTGACGGTCTCGGAGAAGCGGCCGTCGGTCCTCTGCAGCCCGAGAGGGGTGCGGCGGGTCTCCACCGAGGTCCCGTTCGGACGGTCGTAGCCGGTGACCCACTCGTACGCGCCCGCGTGGCTGGACTGGTAGGCGTACTCCACCCGGTAGCTGTGGCCGTCCTTCATCGGGACGGTCCAGGGCGCGGTGCGGTAGACGAGTCCGCTGTTCTCGTCGTGGGACTTGAGGGACTCGGCGCCGCCGATGACGTCGTCGATCAGCTTCCCGTTCCAGCCGGCCTGGGTGTACGGGGCGTGGAGCTGGGCGATGTGGGTGCGCGGGTCGGTCGTACCGCCGGAGTCGCCCTTGAGGAAGGGGCCCCAGCCCTGGTCGACGGCCTCGAAGTCCTCGTACACCAGGGTTCCGGGCTTGGTGGCGGGGGCGTTGGCGACGATCCGTACGTCGTCGATCCGGACGGTGGCGGCGGTGCCGCCGACGGTCTGGATCATCAGGGGGGTGGCGCCGCCCGCGGGGGCCGTGAAGGTGACCTTGGCGCGCTGGAAGCGGGTGCCGTTCCAGTCGGAGGCGGCGACCCGGTCCTGGAGCGTGGACCGTTCGACGGTGACGGACCGGCCGCCCGCGGAGAGGGTGGTGGGCCGGGTCGCGCCGGCCTGGACCTCGATCAGGGCCGAGGCGGTGTAGCGCGCGCCGGGGACGAGGCCGGTGATCTGCTGGCGTACGGAGGCGGTGGCGGTGCCGGAGAGCTTCGCGCTGTTGCGGCCCTGGTCGTCGGTGTCACGGGTGACGGTTCCGGCCCTGGTCCAGCCGGTGAGCCTCGCGTCGTTGAAGCCGGGGTCCTTGACCGGGGTGCCCTGGCCCCAGCGCGGGGCGGGCTGGTCGGGGGCGCGGTCGGGGTGGAGCACGTACGGCTGCCCGGCGACGGCGTCGAGGGTGATCCGCCCGCCGGTCGGCCGCACGGTGGCGGTCTTCACGCGTCCGTTGTCGGTGAGCCTGTACACGGAGTACGAGCCGACACCGGCCGGGACGGCCCAACTGGTCGTACCACCGGTCTGGTTGTAGTGGTAGAGCTTCCTGCCGCCGTCCCAGGGGAGCAGGTAGTCCTCGCCGTCGAGGACCTTGCGGCCGTGCTCGTAGAAGGTGCGGCGGCCGTTCTCGACGGTCCCGCGGACGCCGCCGGTGAAGGTGAGGTCGTCGCCGGTCCAGCGGGTGATCCGCTGCTGCTGGAGGTACTTCGCGGGCAGGTTCCGCTGCCAGATGTTGGCGGTGAAGTCGTTCCAGTCGGTCTCGCCGGTCCAGCCCTCGAAGTCGACGAGCGCGGTCTGGCCGAGGACCGGGTGGTCGTTCCAGACGTCCTTCTCGCCGTTGCGGATGAAGCGGATGATCTGCGAGTTGAGGCCCTTGTTGGTGGCGCCGCCGTAGTCGAGGTCGTTGGCCCAGTGGGACCAGAGGGAGGACCGCTCGAACTTGTCCGACCACTCGGTGGCGACGTTCCAGCCCTGCGCCTGGACGGCCCGTACGGTCTCGTCGGCGATCCAGCCGTGGGTGTAGTAGACGTCGACGTAGAGCGTGGAGAGGTTCCGGTCGGTCTCGTCGCGGAGTTGCTCGAAGCGGCGGGCGAGGTCGCCGCTGTTGAGGTCGCGCCGCTGGTCGATGTAGTAGCTCTGGTTGAGCCAGTTCCAGCCGGGCCTGGTCCTGTCGACGAGGGTCTCGCTGAAGTTCTTCGCCTCGGGGTAGGACTCGGTGGCGTTGACGTGGACGCCGAAGTCCGCGCCCCACTTCCGTCCCTCCGCGAGGAGGACGTTGAGGTCGGCGAGGCCGCCGGCCCGCTTGTTGTAGTTGCCGCCGTAGTCGGGGTGTGCGGAGTCGTGGCCCTCGGAGCCGTACCCCTTGAGCAGCGCGAACTGGCCGAGTCCGTCGGTGGAGAGCGAGATCCGCTTGACGTCGTCGAGGGTGCGCAGGAAGGGGTGGGTGGCCTGGGAGGCGAAGTTGAACGGGATGTGGGCGACGACCCGGCCGGGGGTCTTCTCGCTGCCGGGGGCCTTGATCCCGATCGTCCGGAAGGCGACGGCGGCGTCCTGCCAGTCGGTGGCGCCGTCCGCGTTGGCGTCGGGGGTGACGACGACCTTGGCCCAGGGCAGGCCTTCGCCGCTCGCGGGCTTCGGCGCGCCCTCGCCGCGGTAGGTCCACTGGCCGGACCAGACGCCGACGCGGGTCTCGGTGCCGCTCCTGCGGGCCTGGTGCCAGAAGCGGGCGCCGTCGCGTGCGGACGCCCCGGACGGCTTGTCGTAGCTGGAGTTGGACTCGACGGCGGCGGCGAGCCGGCCGGTGTTCACCAGGGCGTAGGTCGCGCCGACCGGGGCGGCCTCGACGGCGGTCGCGTCGGTGACCCGCGCGAAGACGTCGGCGGTACGGGTGGAGTCCGGGTCGAGCCGGGTGAACGCGGTCGCGGCGCCGGGGTCCGCCGAGCCGACTGAGACCAGGTCGTGGCCGGGTATGTCGAGCGTGCCGACCCGGAAGTCCTCGGCGTCGCGGACGGCCGTCACCCGGAAGGTGGTGGTCCGCCCGTCGACGCTCAGGCTCGCGTCGATCTCGACGCCGGGCAGTTCGGGGAAGGTGAGGGTGTACGCGGCGGAGGTCGCGGTCAGGACTGGGGCGCCCTTGGCCTGGACGGCGCGGGCGGTGCCGTTGAGGACGACCCGGGCGACCGGGGCCGTACTGCCGAGGAGGCGGGCGCCGCTCGCGCGGTCGGTGTAGGAGAGGACGCGGGGGAAGTCCTCGGCGACGGCGACGGCGAGCTGCGAGGAGGCGATGACCGGGGTGGCGGCCGCGGCGGTCCCGGCGAGCGGCCCGGGACCCGTATCGCCCTCCGCCAGGGCGGGCCCGGCCAGGGCGAACACGGCGGACGAGGCGGCGACGAGCGCGCAGGCGGCACGGATTCTTCGCGAACGGGAGAGGGACATGCGCCTAGTTGGCCCCGGTCCGGAACCACCGTCAACGAGATCGCGCCGCGCGGGGCCCTCCAGTCCAAGAACCCCCTTCGGTTAGTCCAAGTGACCGTCGAAGGGGGCTCGTCGGGCTCGGTGGGGGTCAGCAGCCGCCGCAGTTGTAGAAGGTCACGTCCCAGTGGTTGCCCTCGTCGGCGTAGAGGTTGCCGGCGCCGGACTTCCACTGCGGGGAGCCGTCGCCGCGGACGCCGATGTAGGTGAAGGTGTTCTTGATGTAGTTGCCGACGCAGGTGTACTTGCTGAAGTCGAGCTTGTAGCCGTTCCAGTGCGAGTACGTGCCGCCGGCGTGGCCGGTCTCGGTGCCGCCGGTGATGTTGAGAGCGCAGCCGCTGGCGCTCTTGAGGGTCTGGGCGCCCTGGGCGGAGGCCAGGTTGAGCTGCTCGAAGGACGTGCACGTCGGGTTGGAGCGGTCCGAACAGCCGCCGGAGGAGGACCAGGTGATGCCGGAGTTCCGGAACATCGAGGTCGCGGTGGCGTGGCTGATCTTGGTCACCGCGTGGGCCTCGCCGGCGGCGGTGAGGACGCCGACGCCGGGTGCGAAGAGCGCGCCGAGGACGAGGGCGAGGGCGGTGAGGACGGAGCGGAGCTTCATCGGGGGTGCCTCCTGCTGGTGACCGTGACGGGGGTGGTCCTGGGGGTGCAGGTGGTGCTGGTGCTCGTCTCGCACGGGGATGATGCCGCAGTTCTACGCGCGTCCGCCAGAGGGCGTCGGGGTCCGGTGACGCCGTGAGGGTGAATATCTCCCGGAGATGTTGAATATTGAACGGAATGGGCCTAGAGTCGTTCTCGTTGAAGCTTCAACAACACGCTTCGACCCTCACCGACAAGGAGCACGTCATGGGCATCTTCAACCGCAAGAGCAACGAGTCCGCAGTCGCCGTCGCCACCCTCCCGGTCGACCCGGCCCTGGCCGCCCTGACCGGTGACTACACCATCGACCCCGCCCACAGCAGCATCGGCTTCACCGTGCGCCACGCCATGGTCACCAACGTGCGCGGCACCTTCGCCGAGCACGAGGGCATCCTCAGGCTCGACGGCGCCGACCCGGCGGCCTCCTCCGCCTCCATCGACGTCCGGATCGCCTCCGTCGACACCGGCATCGGCGACCGCGACGGCCACCTCCGCAGCGGCGACTTCTTCGACGCCGAGCAGTTCCCGCTGATGACCTTCCGCTCCACGAAGGCCGAGCAGCTGGGTGGCGACCTGTACCGGATCACCGGCGACCTCACCATCAAGGACGTCACCAAGCCGCTCTCCATCGACCTGGAGTTCAACGGCGCGGCCACCGACGTCTACGGCAACGAGCGCGTCGGCTTCGAGGGCTCCGCCGAGATCCTGCGCTCGGCATGGGGTCTGACCTGGAACGCCGCCCTGGAGACCGGTGGCGTGATGGTCAGCGACAAGGTGAAGCTGACCTTCGACATCTCCGCGATCAAGAACCCCGCCTGACCTCGGCCTCCCTTCGGTACCTCCGAATCGCTACGCACGAGTCGGCACCCCGCGAGCGCGCCCGCCCTCCGCAGCAGCGGAAGGCGGGCGCTCGGCGTCGACCCGGGGTTTACCAGGCGCGGCGGGCCGCCGCCTCGACCGCGACCGCAGGTCAAGGCCGTTGTCAGTGGGGGACGCTAGCGTCGGGGGCATGGAATTCCGTATCGACAGCGGCGTGTTGACCGATGCCGTGGCCTGGGCCGCGCGCGTCCTGCCGGCCCGCTCCCCCATGCCGGTCCTCGGCGGTCTGCTCCTGGAGGCCTCGGACGGGCGGCTGCGGGTCTCCGGACTCGACCACGAGGCCTCCGCCCGCATCGAGGTCGAGGCCGACACGGACGTCGAGGGGCGGGCGCTGGTCCTGGGCCGACGGCTGCTCGACATCTGCAAGGTGCTGCCCCGGGGCCGCACGGAACTCGCCGTCGAGGGCGCCCGGCTCTCGGTGACCTCCGGCGACGCCCGCTTCGGCCTGTCCCTGCTGCCGCTCGACGACTACCCGGCCCCGCCCGCGCTGCCCGAGGTCCGCGGTCTGGTGGACGGGGACGCCTTCGCCGCGGCCGTCGGCCAGGTGGCGGTGGCCGCCGGCCGGGACGACTCGCTGCCGGTCCTCACCGGGATACGGCTCGCCCTGGACGGGACGGCCATGACCCTGGCGGCCACCGACCGCTATCGCTACGCCGTCCGCACCCTGGAGTGGAAGCCGGAGGCCGACGCGCCGGGAGCGGACGCGGACGTCGTCGTGCCCGCCCGCCGCCTGACCGAGATCGCCCGCTCCCTGGCGGGCGCGGGTCCGGCCCGGCTCGCCCTCGACGGCGGCTCGGTCGGCTTCGAGAGCGCCGGCCTGCGCACCACCACCCGTCTGCTCGACGGGCGTCTGCCCCGCCACGACAAGCTGTTCGCGCTGGGCGACCCAGCCGTTGCGGTGACCGACCGGACGCCGCTGACCGAGGCCGTCAAGCGGGTCGCGGTCGTCGCCGAGGGCGACAGCCCGGTGCAGCTGACCTTCACGCCCACCGCGATCCACCTCCAGGCGGGGTACGAGGACGACATCGCCTCCCAGCACCTTCCGTCCACCCTCACGGGGACCGACACCCTGACGGTCGCCTTCAACCCGGGCTACCTCCTGGACGCGCTCACGTCGCTGGACTCCCCGGACGTCCACTTCCAGCTGCTGGGGCCCGGTCAGCGCGCCCTCCTCACCGACGGCCCGGGCGAAGCCCACCGTCATCTGCTGATGTCGGTGAAGCCGCTGGTCTGAGGAGCTGCCGGGCGCCGCTCAGAAGCCGCCCCCGCCGTCGAAGCCGCCGCCTCCGCCGAAGTCCCCGCCGCCGAATCCGCCCGAGTCACCGCCGCCGAAGTCACTGGATCCGAAGTCGCCCGAGCTGAAGTCGGCGCCCGAGAAGTCGCCGCCCTCGAATTCGCCGCCGCCGTACTCGGAGGCGTAGGCCGGGGTGGCGAGCATCGAGCCGAGGAGCGTGCCCATCAGGAGGCCGGGGAGGATGCCGCCGCCGAAGTAGCCGCCGGCCCAGGGGCCGTAGGCCGGGCCCGCCTCCCAGTAGGGGCGGCGTACTCCGTCGGCGTCGACCGTGCGGGTCATCGGGTCGAGGCCGTCGTCGAGTCGGGCCGCGTCCGCACCGCAGACCGGGACCTGGCGGGCGGCGCCGCCGGCCGGGGTCCAGGTGCGGTCCTCGATGGAGGGGCCGTGGCGCGGGTCGAAGAAGCAGGGGGCGCGGCGCTCGGGGAGCGGGCGGGACTCTCGGCGGGCGGCGAGGACCGCGAGGGAGTAGCGGCCGTCGTCCAGTGCCTGGGTGACCGCGCGGACGTCGTGGGGGTGTGCGGCGGAGGCCATGAGGGACTTCGCCTTGTCGTACGAGTCGAGGGCGCGTTCGTAGTCGCCGCGCATGGCGTCGTCGGCGCCGGTCTCGGCGGGGTGGAAGTCGAGGCGTTCGAGTTCCTCGCCGAAGGCGGTGATGTCCTCGTCGACGACGACCCGCAGCTTGTCGAGGGCCGCCCGCTCCTCGGCCTCCTTGCGGAGCCGCTTGCGGCGGACGACCGCGAAGGCGCCAGCGCCTCCGGCCGCCGCCACGGCGCCGAGCGTGATGAGTCCGCCGACGGGGACGCCGGAGTCGGTCTCGACGGAACCCCAGGAGGCGGGGGCGGAGCCGCGCAGGGTGGGCAGGGCCTGGTCGACGAAGTTGTCGAGTTCGGTGGCCGCGTCGACGCCGGGCTGGCGTACGGAGGTGACGAGGTTCCGCACGGCGTCGGGGGAGATCACGGAGCGGTCCGCCTGGGCGTTGAAGCCGTCGCCGAGCCGGATCGCGTAGAGGCCGGTGACACCGGTCCGGGTGCGCAGGTTCTGGAAGAGGTTCTCCGGCGGGAACTGGGCGTTCGCCGGCAGGACGGCCACGAAGAGCGGCTTGTCCGCGTCCTTGATCTTCTGGGCGAGGGCGTCCGCCTGGGCCTTCGACAGCTGGTCGGCGGCGCCCGGGTCGACGTACACCGGGCCCTGTTTCAGGGCCGCGGCCGCGTCGGCGATCCCCGTGGCCCTGGCGCCCGAGGAGGGGGCCAGGGCCAGGAGCATGAGCAGTATCAGCCCGGCGAGGGCCGAGAGTACGGAGAGCGGCCTGGTCCTCATGGTTCGACGCCTACCCGAACAGCGTCGAACTAGGCATAGACGGACTCTTCGGTACGAACTCTTCGCGCGGGTCCTTCACGCGGCCCCTGCCGGTACGAGCTATTCGGACGGTTCGATCCCCGCCCGGAGCACCCCGTAGGTGAAGGCGTCCTCCAGGGCCTGCCAGGAGGCGGCGATCACGTTCTCCCCGACGCCGACCGTCGACCACTCGCCGTTGCCGTCGCTGGTGGTGATCAGGACGCGGGTCGTGGACTCGGTGCCGTGGCGGCCCTCCAGGATGCGGACCTTGTAGTCGACCAGCTCGAACTTGGCGAGCTGCGGGTAGATCCGCTCCAGGGCGAGCCGCATCGCGCGGTCGAGCGCGTTGACGGGGCCGTTGCCCTCGGCGGTGGCGACGATCCGCTCGCCCTTGGCCCACAGCTTGACGGTGGCCTCGTTCGCGTGGGTGCCGTCGGGGCGGTCCTCGACGATCGCGCGCCAGGACTCCGTACGGAAGTAGCGGCGGGCGCGGCCCTCGACCTCCTCGCGCAGGAGCAGCTCGAAGGAGGCGTCGGCGGCCTCGTACGTGTAGCCCCGGAGTTCGCGCTCCTTGACCCGCTCGACGACCCGGGCGACGAGGTCGCGGTCGTCGCCGAGGTCGACGCCGAGTTCCTTGCCCTTGAGCTCGATGGAGGCGCGGCCGGCCATGTCGGAGACGAGCATCCGCATGGTGTTGCCGACCAGCTCGGGGTCGATGTGCTGGTAGAGGTCGGGGTCGACCTTGATCGCGGAGGCGTGGAGTCCGGCCTTGTGGGCGAAGGCGGAGACGCCGACGTACGGCTGGTGGGTGGAGGGGGTGAGGTTGACGACCTCGGCGATGGCGTGCGAGATGCGGGTCATCTCGGCGAGGGCGCCGTCGGGCAGCACCTTCTTGCCGTACTTGAGCTCCAGGGCCGCGACGACGGGGAAGAGGTTGGCGTTGCCGACCCGCTCCCCGTAGCCGTTGGCGGTGCACTGGACGTGGGTGGCGCCGGCGTCGACGGCGGCGAGGGTGTTGGCGACGGCGCAGCCGGTGTCGTCCTGGGCGTGGATGCCGAGGCGGGCCCCGGTGTCGGCGAGGACGGTGGCGACGACGGCCTGGATCTGGGCCGGCAGCATGCCGCCGTTGGTGTCGCACAGGATGACGACGTCGGCACCGGCCTCGTGCGCGGCGCGGACGACGGCCTTGGCGTAGTCGGGGTTGGCCTTGTAGCCGTCGAAGAAGTGCTCGCAGTCGACGAAGACGCGGCGGCCCTGGGAGCGCAGGTGGGCGACGGTGTCGCGGACCATCTCCAGGTTCTCGTCGAGGGTGGTGCGCAGGGCGAGTTCGACGTGCCGGTCGTGGGACTTGGCGACCAGCGTGATGACGGGGGCGCCGGAGTCGAGGAGGGCCTTGACCTGCGGGTCCTCGGCGGCGTCGCCGCCCGCCCTGCGGGTGGCGCCGAACGCGACGAGCTGCGCGTTCTTGAACGCGATCTCCTGCGTGGCGCGGGCGAAGAACTCCGTGTCGCGCGGGTTGGCGCCGGGCCAGCCGCCCTCGATGAAGCGCACACCGAACTCGTCGAGGTGCCGGGCGATGGTCAGCTTGTCCGCGACGGTGAGGTTGATGCCTTCACGCTGCGCCCCGTCGCGCAGCGTGGTGTCGAAGACATGGAAGCTGTCGTCGAGGCGCGAGCTCTCGGCGTTCTCCGTGGTCATGACTGTGATGGCTCCTGTCGGATGTGGCTCCGGAAGGTCTGGATCCACTTGCCCCCATTCTCACGCGTCGTCCGCTTCCGGCATGGGTGGGGCCGGAAAACGAAAAAACCCCTCGCGGGTGCGAGAGGTCTGCGCGCGGGTCTGGGGCACGGTGTCCACTGCCGCGGGGGTCGAGCCGCGTTTCAGTGGCCACTGCGGACCGGCGCGCCGCTGCCGATAATCATCGTGGTAGCAGGCACGCCGGAAGTCTGACACAGCCGCGCGAGTGACAGCAGTACGGTCTCAGGATGCGGGCGGCGGCGCCGGTGGTACGGATCATCCGCGTGAACACACCACCACCTTCCGGGCCCCCGTCGGGGCCGCCGTCCGGACCCCCGTCGGGCCCGCCTCCCGGACCGCTCCAGCCGCCCTCGCCCGAGCCCGACCCCGAGCACGAGCGCGGCTCCGGGGCCGGGCGCCCCACCGGCCCGGACTCCGGGTCCACCGCGCGGCCCTCGTCCTCCCCCGGAGGAGGCGGCCGCCGTCTCGCCCTGATCGCCGTCGGCGCGGTGCTGGTGGCGGCGGCACTGGGCGTCGGCCTGGTCGCCCTCCTCGGCGGGGGCGACGACGACAGCCCCACGACGGCGAGCTCGCCGACCCCGGCGGCGTCGAGCCCGCCCGCCGACTCATCCGCCTCCCGCGCGCGGGCACGCGCCCTGGCCGAGCGTGTGGCCATGACCCCGGAGGACTGGGGGGCCGGCTACACGAAGGGCGACCCGTACGAGCGGGGCCCGGCGGGCGAGTACGAGGTAGGGCAGGACTGCAAGGGTTACGACCGGGCGGCCAGGTCGGGCACGCTGGCCGCGATCACCCGCACCGTGCAGAGCAGCCGGTCGACTCTCTACTCGACCACAGAGGTCCGGGTCTTCGTGGACGCGGAGACGGCCGAGGCGTACGTCGACAGCGCGGAGGACACCACGCGCCGCTGCCCGACGCAGCAGTCCCGCAAGACGCGCTGGTCCTCGGTCCGCCAGGCCGCGGCGCCCGAGGTGACGGGACTCGATCAGGCGGTGGCCGAGGAGGGGACCCTGACGGCGGACGCCGACGGCACCGAGACCGATCTCCCCTATGTCCAGTACACGGGCCGGACGGGCGACACCGTGGTGAGCGTGCTCGCCTACGAGACCCGTGCCGACGCCGCGGCCCTGGGCCCGCGCGCCAGGGGCGTCCTCCAGAAGCTCCAGCAGCGGGTGGAGAGCGCCCGCGCGGGCGCGAGCCCGTGAGCCGGGGCGGTCAGACGGCGGGGGCCGACGCCTTCTCCTGTTCGCCGGCCCGCTCCGGCCTCCTCGCCCCGATCCGCCCCAGATCGATGTCGCGGGTCTCCCGCATCGTGAGGTAGACGACCAGCGAGACGGCCGCGCAGCCCGCCACGTACCAGAAGAAGCCCGATTCGATGCCGGCGTCCTTGAACCAGAGCGCCACGTATTCGGCGGTGCCGCCGAAGAGGGCGTTGGCGACGGCGTACGGCAGGGCGACGCCCAGGGCGCGGATGCCGGTGGGGAAGAGCTCGGCCTTCACGCAGGCGTTGATGGAGGTGTAGCCGGTGATGACGACGAGGGCGAGGAGGGAGAGCCCGAGAGCCGGCCAGAAGGAGCCCGCGTGCCGCATCATCGTCATGATCGGCACGGTGAGCAGGGTGGAGCCCACGGCGAAGGTGATGAGGAGCGGCCGGCGGCCGACCCGGTCGGAGAGGGCGCCGGCCAGCGGCTGGAGGCAGGCGAAGACGATCAGGGCGCAGAAGGAGACCAGGGTCGCGGTCTGCTTGGGGAGTCCGGCGGAGTTGGACAGGTACTTGGTGAGGTAGGTGGTGTACGTGTAGTAGGCCACCGTCCCTCCCATGGTGAGCGCGACGACGAGGAAGGCCTCGCGCCGATGCGCCCAGAGCGCCGTGAGGGTGCCCTTCTGGTCGCTCGCGACCGCGTCGTCGGCGGTCGCCTCGTACACCTCGGTCTCCAGCATGGTGCGGCGCAGGTAGAAGACGACGGCCGCGCCGAGGGCGCCGATGACGAACGGGATGCGCCAGCCCCAGCTGTGCAGGGCCTCGCTGGACAGGGTGTGCTGGAGGACGAGCAGCAGGCCGAGCCCGAGGATCTGGCCGACGGTCATCGAGACGTACTGGAAGCTGGAGGCGAAGCCGCGGTGCTTCGGGGCGGAGGCCTCGGTGAGATAGGTGGCGCTGGCGGCGTACTCGCCGCCGACGGAGAGCCCCTGGAGGAGGCGGGCGACCAGGAGGACGGCGGCGCCGCCGTATCCCGCGACGGCGTAGGTGGGCGCGATCGCGATGAGGAGCGCCGAGGCGGACATCAGGGTGACGGTGAGGGTGAGGGCGGCCTTGCGCCCCTTGCGGTCGCCGACCCGGCCGAGGAGCCATCCGCCGACGGGCCGCATGAAGAAGCCGACGGCGAAGATGCCGGCGGTGTTCATGAGTTTGGCGGTGTCGTTGCCCTCGGGGAAGAAGGCGCCGGCGAAGTAGGTGGCGAAGCTCGCGTACACGAACCAGTCGAACCACTCGACCATGTTGCCGGCCGACCCGACCCAGATCTTCTTCCAGTGCTCTCGTCCCATGGTCCGAAACCGTGCCGGACCCGCCGCGCGCGTCACAAGGTCACGGCGGGCAACGATCGGGAGTACTTGCGTGCGTTACGGTCGCGAGATCAGGGTTTCGGAGATGAACTCCCTCACGTGGGCGAGGACTTGATCCCGCCCCGTGCCCGGGATGCCGACGGCGACGTGCACGCTGAAGCCGTCGAGCAGGGCCCGCATCCGGGCCGCGAAACGGTCGGGGTCGACCGCGCGGAACTCCCCGCGCGAGACTCCCTCGGCGAGGATCGCTACCAGGTCCCGGTGCCAGGCGCCCTCGATGGCGGCCTGCCGGGCGCGGGCGTCGTCGTCGGCGTTCTGCGACCGGTTCCAGACCTCCAGCCACAGCGTCCAGTGCGGGTCGCGCGGCCCGTCGGGCACGTACACGTCGACGTACCCGTCGAGCCGCTCGCGGGCGGTCCCGGGGCCGGAGAGCAGCGCGCTCCGCTCGGCCCCGAGCCGTCCCTCGCTCCACTCCAGGGTCCGGAGCAGCAGCTCGTCCTTGGTGCGGAAGTAGTAGAGGAGGTGCCCGCTGCTCATGCCGACCTGCCGCCCGAGCCCGGCCATCGTCAGGCCGTCGAGCCCCCGTTCGGCGATCGTGCCCATGGCGGCGGCGAGCACGTCCTCCCGGGGCGGGGCGGACTGGTTGCGCCGGCGGGGGTGGGGCGGGGGGCTGCTGCTCTGACTCACTCGTACGTTCTACCGTATGCCCGCGCGGCTCAGACCTTCGGCTGCTGCTGGGTGATGCAGTGGATGCCGCCCCCACCTGCGAAGATCGCCCGCGCGTCGACGAGGACGACCTCGCGCTCGGGGAAGAGGCGGCGGAAGATCTCGGCGGCGAGTTCGTCGTGGGGGTCGTCGAAGGCGCAGAGGACCACGCCGCCGTTGCACAGGTAGTGGTTGATGTAGGAGTAGTCGACCCAGTCGCCCTCCTCGTCCGTGAGGACGGTCGGGGCCGGGATCTCGACGACCTCCAGGGGGCGGCCCTGGGCGTCCGTCTGCCCGCGCAGGATGTTCACGTACATCCGGGACCGCTCGTAGTCGGGGTGGGTCGGGTTCTGCTGGCTGTGGACGAGGACGGTGCCGGGGCGGGCGAAGGCGGCGACGATGTCGACGTGACCCTGGGTGCCGTAGAGGCCGTAGTCGCCGGTGAGGCCGTTGGGGAGCCAGATCGCCTTCGTCGTGCCGAGCTTGGCGTGGATCTCGTTCTCGACCTGTTCGCGGGTCCACTCGGGGTTGCGGCCCGGGCCGAGCTGGACGGTGTCGGTGAGGAGGACCGTGCCCTCGCCGTCGACGTGGATGGCACCGCCCTCGTTGACGAGGGGGGAGGTGAGCACGGGGACCTCCGCGAGGTCCGCGACATGGCGGGCGATCTTGGAGTCGTGCTCCCAGCGGGCCCAGTCCTGGGCGCCCCAGCCGTTGAACACCCAGTCGACGGCGGCCAGTTCGGTGCCGTTCGTGACGAAGGTGGGGCCGATGTCCCGCATCCAGGCGTCGTCGAGGTCCCGCTCGACCAGGTCGACGTCCGGGCCGACGAGGGTGCGGGCCGACTCCGCGTCGCCGGGGGCGACGACCAGCGTGACCGGCTCGAAACGGCGGACGGCGCGGGCCACCGACGCCCAGGCGGCGCGGGCCTCGGCGAGTTCGTCCGCGTCGGTGAAGGTGGGGTTGGGGCTGGGCCAGGCCATCCAGGTGCGCTCGTGCGGCGTCCACTCGGCGGGCATGCGGTAGGTCATCGGAGAGTCCTAAGGAAGGTCAGAGGAAGTAGAGGCGGTTGAGGGAGACGGAGTCGACCGCCTCGGAGCGGATCGGGGCGCCGTCGAGCGAGACGAGGCCCGTGCGGTCGTCGACCTGGACGTCTCCGACCCGTGAGTTGAGCAGCAGGTCCGCCGGGCCGATGCCGCGGGTGCCGCGCACGGGGACGCGGCGGCGCCGGGTCGGCATCCTGTCGGCGCCGAGGTCGACGGCGGCCCGGGCGACGAACGCGACCGAGAGGTCGGCGGCCGTGGCTCCGTGCCCGCCGAACAGCGGGCCGAGGACGAGCGGTTCACAGGTGTCGGTGGCGGCGTTGGGATCGCCCACGACCCCCCACGCGGGGAAGCCGGACTTGAGCACCAGCTGCGGCTTGGCGCCGAAGTACTCGGGCCGCCACAGCACGATGTCGGCCAGCTTCCCGGTCTCGATCGAGCCGATCTCGTGGTCGAGGCCGTGGGCGATCGCCGGGTTGACGGTGAGCTTGGCCAGGTAGCGCAGGACGCGCGCGTTGTCGTCGTGCGGGCCGTCGCCCTCCATCGGTCCGAGCTCGGCCTTCATCTTCCCGGCCATGGCGAAGGTCCGGCGTACGGTCTCGCCGGCCCTTCCCATCCCCTGCGCGTCGGAGGAGGTGATCCCGATCGCGCCGAGGTCGTGCAGGACGTCCTCCGCGCCCATCGTCCCGGCCCGGATCCGGTCGCGCGCCATGGCGGCGTCACCGGGGAGGTCGGTCTTCAGGTCGTGGACGGAGACGATCATCCCGTAGTGCTCGGCGACGGCGTCGCGGCCGAACGGGAGCGTGGGGTTGGTGGAGGAGCCGATGACGTTCGGCACGCCCGCCATCTTGAGGACGTTGGGTACGTGCCCGCCGCCGCAGCCCTCGATGTGGAAGGCGTGGATCGTGCGGCCGTCCAGGACGCGGAGGGTGTCCTCCACGGACAGGCACTCGTTGAGGCCGTCGCTGTGCAGGGCGACCTGCACGTCGTGCTCCTCGGCGACCCGCAGCGCCGTGTCGAGGGCGCGCGTGTGGGCGCCCATGTCCTCGTGGACCTTGAAGCCGGAGGCCCCGCCCTCCGCGAGGGCCTCGACCAGCGGGGCCGGGTCGGAGGACGAGCCGCGGGCGAGGAAGCCGATGTTGACGGGCCAGGCGTCGAAGGAGTTGAACGCGTGGCGCAGCGCCCAGGGCGAGTTGACGCCCACGCCCCACACGGGGCCGAACTCCTGCCCGATGACGGTGGTGACGCCGCTGGCGAGCGAGGCCTCCATGATGCGGGGCGACAGCAGGTGGACGTGGGTGTCGACGGCTCCGGCGGTGGCGATGAGGCCCTCGCCGGAGACGATCGAGGTGCCGGTGCCGACGACGACGTCGACGCCGTCGAGGGTGTCGGGGTTGCCGGCCCTGCCGATGGCGTGGATCCGGCCCTCGCGGATGCCGATGGACACCTTGCGGATGCCCAGGACGGCGTCGATCACGAGGACGTTGCTGATGACGACGTCACAGGTCTCGCGGACGGCGGCGGCCTTCAGGTGCAGTCCGTCGCGTGCCGTCTTGCCGAAGCCCGCGAGGAACTCGTCGCCGGGCTTCTGGGAGTCCGACTCGACCCGGACGACGAGCCCGGAGTCGCCCAGGACGACCCGGTCACCGGCGCGCGGGCCGTGCACGGATGCGTACTCGTACGGGTCCATCAGTTGCCCTCGATTCCCAGGTAGCCGCATGCCCGCGCCCTGCGCAGGGCTTCTTCCTTCGCGCCGGGCGCGTCCAGCGGGCCGTCGACCAGGCCCGCGAAGCCGATGGCGACACGGGCGCCGCCGATCGGCACGAGCCCGACCTCGGCCTCGCCGCCCGGGTCGAAGCGGAAGGAGGCACCGGCCGGGATGGCGAGCCGCATGCCGTAGGTGGCGGCCCGGTCGAAGGCGAGGCGCGGGTTGACCTCGAAGAAGTGGAAGTGGGAGGTGACGCTCACCGGGACGGTGGCCGTGTTCCGCACGCGCAGGGTGAGCGCGGGCTCGGCTTCCTCGCGCCCGGGGCCGGGCAGCAGCGCGCCGGGCGCCGCGTCCCCCAGACCGCCGCCACCGATCGGGTCGGAGACGACCGCGAGCCGGGAGCCGTCGTCGAACACCGCCTCGACATGGATCTCGGTGACCACGTCGGCGACACCGGGCAGCACGTCGTCGGGGCCGAGGACCGAGCGGGCGGCGGCGATCGCCTCGGCGAGCCGCCTGCCGTCGCGGGCCGCCTCGCAGACCGTGTCCGCGATGAGCGCGGTCGCCTCGGGGACATTGAGCCGCAGGCCCCGGGCCCGGCGGGCACGGGCGAGCTCGGCGGCCCCGAAGAGCAGCAGCCGGTCGCGTTCCGTGGGGGTCAGTCGCACGTCCGAAACACCTCCTGTTTGAGCGCCACTCTAAATGCTGAGACGCTAGGTTCCAAGCATTGACGCGGGGGACGACCACAGGTCACATTGAGCGCCACTCTAAATCGTCCGCCGCTCCCGTCCCCAGGAGACCCCATGCCGATAGAACAGCGCGGAGTCGACACGATCCCCGAGGCCGAACGCACCAGCGGCCCCCGCGACCTCGTCGCGATCCTGCTCGGATCGAACCTGTG
This sequence comes from Streptomyces sp. NPDC058671, assembly GCF_042716475.1. Lineage (NCBI taxonomy): Bacteria > Bacillati > Actinomycetota > Actinomycetes > Kitasatosporales > Streptomycetaceae > Streptomyces > Streptomyces sp. NPDC058671. The sequence continues at coordinate 179,916 of NZ_JBHXSA010000014.1, forward strand.
CCTGGGGGTGATCGTCTTCGGCTGGCTCCCCGTCTCCTTCGGCCTCGGCCTGTGGGGCTCGGTGACCTCCGTCGTCGCCGGCACCCTCGTCGGAGTCGCCGTCACCGCGCCGCTCGCGCTCGTGTCGCTGCGCACCGCGACCAATCTCTCCACCTCGTCCGGCGCCTTCTTCGGCGTCCGCGGCCGGCTCGTCGGCTCGGTGGTCGGCCTGCTGCTCTCACTCGGCTACACCGCGCTGACCCTCTGGATCGGCGGCGACGTCATGGTGGGCACCCTGGCACGGCTGGTCGGCCTGCCGACCGGCGGCGCCACCCACGCCGCCGTCTACGCGCTGCTCGCCGCCTGCACGGCCGTCGCCGCGGTGTACGGCTACCGGCTGCTGCTCAGGCTGAGCAAGGCCCTCGCCCTCGGCATGACCGTCCTCCTCGCCGTGGGCCTCTTCGCCTACGCGGGGGACTTCACCGCGGCGGCGGTGCCGGACACCCCGTACCTGCTCGGCTCCTTCTGGCCGACGTGGCTGCTCTCGGCGGTGGCCGCGGGACTCAGCGGACCGGTCGCCTTCATCACCCTGCTCGGCGACTACACCCGGTACGTCTCCCCCGAGCGGCACCGAGCGGCGAAGGTCTGGCGGGCCACCTGTCTGGGCCTGGTCGTCGGGCTGCTCATCCCCCAGCTCTTCGGTACGTACACGGCCCTCTCCGCCCGGGGTGCCCTCGACTACGCGGGGCCGCTCGTCGCCGCCTCCCCCGCCTGGTACCTGGTCCCGCTCCTGATCGCGGCCACGGCCGGCTCCGTCGGCAACGCCGGTCTGATGCTGTACTCGATGGGGCTCGACCTGGACGCGATCCTGCCGAGGGCCACCCGGGCCCGCGCCACCCTCGTGGTGGCCGCCGTGGCGACCGTCTTCGTCTTCCTCGGCCACTTCGCGTCGGACGCGCAGACGGCGATGACCTCGTTCGTGCTGCTCCTCACGGCCATCGGCACGCCCTGGGCGGTGATCACCCTGATCGGCCACGCCCGGTGCGGCGGGGCGTACGACCCGGAGGCCCTCCAGGTCTACAACCGCCGTGCGCACGGCGGGATCTACTGGTACGCGGCGGGCTGGCACCCGCGCGCCACCGCCTCCTGGGCGATCGGCGCGGCGGTCGGCCTGGCCTCGGTGTCGACACCCCTCTACGAGGGGCCGCTGCTCGCCCTGACGGGCGGGATCGACTGCAGCTTCGTGCTGTCGGGGATCGTGGGCGGCGCGCTGTACGCCGTACTGACACCGAACAGGGCTTCCGGGACCGTGACGGCCCCGGAAGCCCTGGCGACGACGGAGTAGGCCCTAGCCCAGCTCGTGCATCCAGCCGTGGACGTCCTCGGCCTTGCCGGTCTGGACGGCGAGCAGCGCCTCGCGCAGCTTCATCGTGACCTCGCCGGGCTCGCCGCCCGACTGCTGCCACTCGCCCCGCTCGCACTTGACCGTGCCGACCGGGGTGATCACGGCGGCGGTGCCGCAGGCGAAGACCTCGGTCAGGGTGCCGTTCTCGGTGTCGGCCTGCCACTGGTCGATCGAGACACGGGCCTCCACCGGCTCCAGGCCGAGGTCAGCCGCCATCGTGAGCAGCGAGTCACGGGTGATGCCGGCGAGCAGCGAACCGGTGAGGGTGGGGGTGACCAGCCGGGGCTTCCGGTCACCCTCGGCGGCGTACACGAAGTACAGGTTCATGCCGCCGAGCTCCTCGACCCACTTGTGCTCCACGGCGTCGAGGTAGGCGACCTGGTCGCAGCCCTTCGCGATGGCCTCGGCCTGCGCGAGCAGGGAGGCCGCGTAGTTGCCGCCGGTCTTGGCGTCACCCATGCCGCCGGGGACGGCGCGGACGCGGTTCTCGGAGAGCCAGATGGAGACGGGCTTCACCCCGCCGGGGAAGTACGGGCCCGCCGGGGAGGCGATGACCACGAAGAGGTACTCGTTGGCCGGGCGGACCCCGAGGCCGACCTCGGTCGCGATCATGAACGGGCGCAGGTAGAGCGAGGCCTCGCCGCCGTGCTCCGGGACCCACGCCTTGTCCTGCTGGACGAGCACGTCACAGGCCTCGACGAAGGTCTCGACGGGCAGCTCCGGCATGGCGAGGCGGTGCGCGGAGGCCTGGAAGCGGCGCGCGTTGGCGTCCGGGCGGAAGCTGGCGACCGAGCCGTCGGGGCGGCGGTATGCCTTGAGGCCCTCGAAGATCTCCTGCGCGTAGTGCAGGACGTTCGTCGCCGGGTCCAGGTGCAGCGGGCCGTACGGCACCAGCTGACCGTCGTGCCATCCCCGGCCCTCGGTCCACCGGATGGTGACCATGTGGTCGGTGAAGTGGCGGCCGAATCCGGGGTCGGCCAGGATCGCTTCGCGCTCCGCGTCGGACAGCGGGCTGGCTGAGGGCTTGAGCTCGATCGTGGGCGTCGTCATGAGTGCGTGTCCTTCACCGGTTGTGTGGGGAGGACCGCGCTCACGCCTCAGTCATCGACCGAGGTCCATGACTGGGGACGTCCGAGCATGCCCGCATGCCGCGGCCCCACGTCCGATTATCGCCCGCGGGGACCGGTGCACGAAACGGGTGAACGCGGTCCAGGATTCGATGGTGGCACCCCGCGACCGCACAGGTACAGCCGCCGGGTGCAGGTGCGACCCGGCGGCTGCTGTCGGATGACAGTCGGCGCGGGTCAGCTCGCTACTCGCGCGGCGAGCGCGTCGCCGATCTCGTCCGTCGTGCGGACGGCCGTACCGCGCTCGGTGAGGTCGGCGGCGACGGCGGTCTCGACCCGGGCGGCCTCGGCCTCGTAGCCGAGGTGGCGCAGCAGGAGGGCGACGGAGAGGACGGTGGCCGTGGGGTCGGCCTTGCCCTGGCCCGCGATGTCCGGCGCGGAGCCGTGGACCGGCTCGAACATCGAGGGGAACTCGCCGCTCGGGTTGATGTTGCCGGAGGCGGCGACGCCGATGCCGCCGGAGACGGCGGCGGCGAGGTCGGTGATGATGTCGCCGAAGAGGTTGTCGGTGACGATGACGTCGAAGCGGGCCGGGTCGGTGACGAGGAAGATCGTCGCGGCGTCGACGTGCAGGTAGTCGGTGGTGACCTCGGGGAACTCCCGGGCGACCTTCTGGAAGATGTTCGTCCAGAGGTGGCCGGCGAAGGTCAGCACGTTGTTCTTGTGGACCAGCGTCAGCTTCTTGCGCGGGCGGGCCTGGGCGCGGGTGAAGGCGTCCCGGACGACCCGCTCCACACCGAAGGCGGTGTTGACCGAGACCTCGGTGGCGACCTCGTGCGGGGTGCCCTTGCGGATGGTGCCGCCGTTGCCCGTGTACGGGCCCTCGGTGCCCTCGCGGACCACGACGAAGTCGATCTCGGGCTGCCCGGCGAGCGGGGTCGCGACGCCGGGGAGCAGCTTCGAGGGACGCAGGTTTACGTGGTGGTCGAAGGCGAAGCGGAGCTTCAGCAGGAAGCCGCGCTCCAGGACGCCTGAGGGCACCGACGGGTCGCCGATGGCGCCGAGCAGGATGGCGTCGTGCTTCTTGAGGGAGTCGAGGTCGGCGTCGGTGAGGGTCTCACCGGTGGCGTGGTAGCGCTTGGCGCCGAAGTCGTACTCCTCCGTCTCCAGCTTCACGTCCTGGGGAAGGACGGCCGCGAGGATCTTGAGGCCCTGGGCCACGACCTCCTGGCCGATGCCGTCGCCGGGAATGACTGCGAGATTGATGCTGTGAGACATGTCGGCACCCTACTCTTCGTCCCATCGTCTGACACGGCACGTCCACCATGTGGACGAACCGCCATGTCGGACGGGAGGGGTCAGTGGCCGGTGGAGCCGCCGTTGTCACGGCGGTCGAGTGCGCGCTGGAGGGCGGCGGCGGCGTTCTGGCGGGCCTCGTCGCTGGGACGGTTGGCGGAGTGGCGGACGCGGGGGGCGGTCTGGGTGGCCATGAGGGATCGACTCCTTGAGATCAGTGGTGATCGGCGGGATCAGCGGGGATCCACGGGTGGGGAGATCAGTGGTGATCGAAGGCGCCGGCAGGGGCGGGGAGCGCCGCCGCAGGGGTTACCTGCACAGGGGCATCGCGCTCTCGGCCGCCATTCGCTGATGAAGCGAGACGTTCGGCTCCTACAACGCTAGGACAGGCAGCCGCATCTGTCTCCACAATTACTCGGACTTCCTACTATCTGAGACGGCGGCGCCCGCCGAGACGGGACTCGGCGAGATCAAAGGGCGCGAGGCGCCGCCGCCCACGCCCTGAGGCGGAACCCGCTCATGTCCTGACGGCGCGACGGACCCTCACATCACGTCGCCGTTCCGCCAGTCGAAGACGAGGGCGGCGGCGGGGTCGGGCAGCTCCCGGCCGGCGGCCGGGCGCAGGAAGACGTACCCCTCCTCCTCCGCGAGCCGGACGATCCCCTCGGGCCCCATGGCCTCCAGGCGGCCTTCCCAGACCTGCCAGCCGCGCGCCCGGTAGAGCGCGGCCCCGTCGTCCGAGGCGCCGAGGGCCCCGAAGACGTACGCCCCGTCGATGACCCGCTCCAGCTCGGCCATGACGAGGCCGCCGAGACCCTGACGCCGGCGGTCGGCTCGGACGGCGACCCCCTCGACGTATCCGACGCGGTACGAGCGGCCGCGGTGGAGGGCGCGGCGCATCACGACGGCGCCGTGGGCGGTGATGCCCTGCTCGTCCTCGGTCCAGGCGTGGACGCCGCCGAGGGTGTGGTCCCAGTCGTCGTCGCCGAAGTCGCCGTCGAAGGCGGCGTCGAGCAGTTCGCGTACGGAGCGGAGCCGGGCGGCGCCGACGTCATGGGTGGGCGCGATCCTCACGGTCATGCGGCCACCCTTCCACACCCACCTAACCAGCGTGAGGCCGTTGACAGGTTAGGCGTCGGCTGGTTGAGTCACACCTAACCAGTGAATCGCACATGAGGGGTGAGAACGATGTCCGTGCTGCCGACCCGCCACCGCACCACCGTCGTCCGAGGGCACGAGATCGCCTACCGCGAGGCCGGCCCCGCCGACGCCCCCGTCCTCCTCCTGCTCCACGGCTTCCCCACCAGCTCGCACATGTTCCGCGACCTGATCCCGCCGCTCGCCGAGAACCACCGGCTGATCGCGCCCGACCACCTCGGCTTCGGCCGCAGTGCGGCCCCCTCGGCCACCGAGACCGACTACACCTTCGCGGAACTGGCCGCACTGACGTCCGAGTTCACCGAGACGCTGGGCCTCGACCGGTTCGCGCTCTACCTCCAGGACTACGGCTCCCCCATCGGCCTGCGCCTCGCCCTCGCCCACCCCGAGCGCATCACCGCGATCATCAGCCAGAACGGCAACGCCTACGAGGAGGGCCTCGGCGCCGAGGCCTGGGCACCGGTCCTCGCCCTGATCGGGAACCGCACCCCCGAGACCGAGGCCCCGGTCCGCGCCATCCGCTCCCTCGACGGCATCCGGTGGCAGTACGAGACGGGCGTCCCCGCCGAGTACCGCGACCTCCTCAGCCCCGACGCCTGGCACCACGACGCCACCCTGATGGCCCGCGCGGGCCAGGACGAGATCCAGCTCGGCCTGATCGCCGACTACGGCTCCAACTTCGCCCTGTACCCCGCCTTCCAGGAGTACTTCCGCACGAGCCGGGTCCCCCTGCTCGCGGTCTGGGGCGAGGGCGACGAGATCTTCGTCCCGGCCGGCGCCGAGGCCTTCCGCCGCGACCTCCCGGACGCCGAGGTCCACCTCCTCCCCACGGGCCACTTCGCCCTGGAGACCCACGCCCCGGCGATCGCGTCCCTGATCGACGACTTCCTGAGGCGCCGGGTCCGGGGATGAGAGCGGGTACATGAGCGCCGGGGGAACGGCACGGGGAAGGGGAACCGCCCCCGTCCTCGGTTGGGGGACCGAAGAGGGGGGCGGTGATCAGGGGGCACTGCGGGCGGGTCAGCCCATGTGCGGGTAGTCGTACTCGGTCGGCGGGACCAGGGTCTCCTTGATGGCGCGGGTCAGCGTCCAGCGCATCAGGTTCTGCGGGGCGCCGGCCTTGTCGTTCGTTCCCGAGGCGCGGCCGCCGCCGAAGGGCTGCTGGCCGACGACGGCGCCGGTCGACTTGTCGTTGATGTAGAAGTTGCCCGCGGCGAATCGGAGCTTCTCCATCGTGTACGCGGTCGCCGCGCGGTCGCCGGAGATGACCGCGCCGGTGAGGGCGTAGTCCGAGGCCGACTCCATCTGGGTCAGCATCTCGTCGTACCGGTCGTCCTCGTACACGTGGATCGCGAGGATCGGGCCGAAGTACTCGGTCGTGAAGACCTCGTTCTCGGGGTCGGTGCAGGCGATGACGGTCGGGCGCACGAAGTAGCCCACCGAGTCGTCGTACGTGCCGCCGGCGACGATCGTGCAGCTCGGGTCGGCCGCGGCACGGTCGATCGCCGCCTTGTTCTTGGCGAACGAACGCTCGTCGATCACGGCGCCGATGAAGTTCGACAGATCGGTGACGTCACCCATGGTGATGCCGTCGACCTCGGCCGCGAACTCCTCCTTGAAGCCGTCGTTCCAGATGGACGCCGGGATGTACGCGCGGGAGGACGCGGAGCACTTCTGGCCCTGGAACTCGAAGGAGCCACGGGTCAGCGCGGTCTTCAGGATGGCCCGGTCGGCGCTGGGGTGGGCGACGACGAAGTCCTTGCCGCCGGTCTCGCCGACGATACGCGGGTACGAGCGGTACTTCTCGATGTTGTTGCCGACCGTCTTCCACAGGTGCTGGAAGGTCTTGGTCGAGCCGGTGAAGTGGATGCCGGCCAGGTCGCGGTGGTTCAGGGCCACCTCGGAGACGGCGATGCCGTCGCCCGTGACCAGGTTGATGACGCCCTTCGGCAGGCCGGCCTCCTCCAGGAGCTCCATGAGGAGCACGGCGGAGTGGGTCTGCGTCGGGGACGGCTTCCAGACCACCACGTTGCCCATGAGGGCGGGAGCGGTGGGCAGGTTGCCGGCGATGGCCGTGAAGTTGAACGGCGTGATCGCGTAGACGAAGCCTTCGAGCGGGCGGTGGTCCAGCCGGTTCCACACGCCCGGGGAGTTCGCCGGCGGCTGCTCGGCCAGGATCTGGCGGGCGTACGCCACGTTGAAGCGCCAGAAGTCGACGAGCTCGCACGGGGTGTCGATCTCGGCCTGCTGGGCGGTCTTCGACTGGCCCAGCATGGTGGACGCGGCCAGCGTCTCGCGCCACGGGCCGGCGAGCAGCTCGGCGGCGCGCAGGATGATCGCGGCGCGGTCGTCGAAGGACATCGCGCGCCAGGCCGGGGCCGCGGCCAGGGCGGCGTCGATCGCGTCCTGGGCGTCCTGCGTGGTGGCGCCGCGGAAGGTGCCGATGACGGCCTTGTGGTTGTGCGGCTGGACGACCTTGAACTCCTCGCCGCCACCGAGGCGCTTCACACCGCCGATGGTCATCGGCAGCTCGCGCGGGTTCTCGGCCAGCTCCTTGAGCTTGGCCTCGAGACGGGCGCGCTCGGGGGAGCCGGGGGCGTAGCTGTGCACCGGCTCGTTGACCGGAGCGGGGACCTGGGTGACAGCGTCCATGAGTCTCGATACTCCTTGTGAGAGGTGGGCTCAGCCCTTGGTGAGGATGGAGCGGACGAAGAAGAGGAGGTTGGCCGGCTTCTCCGCGAGGCGGCGCATGAAGTAGCCGTACCAGTCGGTGCCGTAGGCGGTGTACACGCGCATGCGGTGTCCCTCGGCGGCGAGGCGCTGCTGCTCCTCGCCACGGATGCCGTACAGCATCTGGAACTCGTACTCGTCCAGCTTGCGCCCGGCGCGGCGGGCGAGCTCCTGGCCGATGGAGATCAGGCGCGGGTCGTGGGACCCGATCATCGGGTAGCCCTTGCCCTCCATCAGGATCTTCAGGATCCGGACGTACGCCCTGTCGATCCCGGGCTTGTCCTGGATGGCGACGGAGGCGGGCTCCTTGTAGGCGCCCTTCACGATCCGGACGCGGGAGCCGTTCTCGGCGAGGCGCCGGGCGTCGTCCTCGGTGCGGAAGAGGTACGCCTGGATGACGCAGCCCGTCTGCGGGAAGTCCTTCCGCAGCTCCTCGTGGATGGCGAACATCGAGTCGAGGGTCGTGTGGTCCTCGGCGTCCAGGGTGACGGTGGTGCCGATCTCGGCGGCGGCCGCGACGACGGGCCGGACGTTCGCGAGGGCCAGCTCGTGGCCGCCCGTGCGTCGCCCGCCCTCAGCCGAGCGCCCTTCGGGCTCGTCCCCGCCGATCTCCAGGGACTGGCCGAACATCGACAGCTTCACGGACATCTCGGCGCGCTCGCCGAGGCCCAGCTCCTTGAGGCGGCCGATGAGCTCCAGGTAGGCGTCCCGGGCGGCGTACGACTGCTCGACGGTGGTGATGTCCTCGCCGACGACGTCGAGGGTGACCTCGAGGCCGCGGGCGCTCAGTTCCTGGACGATCGGGACGACGTCGTCGACCGACTCACCGGCGATGAAGCGGGCGACGACCTGCTTGGTCCCGGGGGCGGCCGACACGAAACGGCGCATCTTGTCGCTGCGCGACGCGGCGAGGATCACGGGACCCAGCACGGGGACCTCCAGAAGGAACAGGGTGACGAAGGGTGCTCTACCCGATCATTCGTAAGAAACCGGGAACAGCACGAAGAACCACCGTGAAACCTATGGATCGCTCCGATCCTCCGCCATCTACAGCTGTCACGCATCCGTGCCCGGCGTCTCATACAGATGTCTGAGAGAGTGCGAGAATGGGGCGGTGAAGGGCGATTACCAAGAACTGGTCGACGAGATCTCCGCGCTGCTCGGCGCCCCGGCGACGCTGGAGAACCGCGATTTCGGTCTGATCGCCTTCGGCGCCCACGACAGCGACGACGACTCCGCGATGGACCCCGTCCGGACGCGGTCGATCCTGACCCGGAAGTCGACCCCCGCGGTCCGCGCCTGGTTCGAGGGCTTCGGCATCACCCGGGCGACGGGCCCGGTCCGCATCCCGGCCGCCCCGGACGCCGGGGTGTTCAGGGACCGGCTCTGCCTGCCCGTACGGCACCGGGGCATCGTCCTCGGGTACGTGTGGCTGCTCGACGCCGAGCCCGGCCCCACGCCCGCCCAGCTCACGGCCGCGATGGAGGTCGCCACCCGGATCGGCGGCCTCCTCGCCGACGAGGAGCGCGCGGACGCGGACCTCTCGCGCGAGTTCGCCGCGGTCCTGACCGCCGGACGCGGCTGGCAGAACGACATGGCCGTCGCGGCGCTCCGGGCCGCCCTCGGCCCCAGCGCCGACGGACTGCACACCGTCGTCTGCGTGACTCCCTGGCAGGGCGAGGCCCCCTCGATCCGGGCGGTTCCCGGCGCGGCGGCGGTCGCCGCCCTCCCCGAGGGCGAGTCCCTCGCCGTCCTGGTGCGGCTGCGGACAGCCGAGGACCTCTCCCCCGCCCACACGGCCGCCGACCGGCTGCGCGCCGCCGCCCCGGCCGGCATCGCGACCCCCCGCCGGGGTCTCGCGGAACTCGCGGCGGCCTGGCGCGAAGCCAACACGGCGGCCCGCGCCGCCACGGCACAGCCGACGCTCGGCCCCGTCGCGGAGTGGGCCGGGATCGGCCCGTACCGGCTGCTCGCGGCGCTCTACCACCCCGACATCGACCCCGTCGTCGCCCCCCTGCTGGCCCCCGCCCACGCGGAACTGGCCCGCACCGCCGAGGTGTTCCTCGACAACGCGGGCCAGGCGGGCCGCACGGCGGCGGCCCTGGGCATCCACCGCCAGACCCTCTACTACCGGCTGTCCCGGGTCGAACAGCTCACGGGCCTCGACCTGGACGACGGCGAGGACCGGCTGCTGCTCCACATGTCCCTGAAGTCCGCCCGGCTGTGACCCCGGGGCTCATCGGTCACCCCGGTCACCGAGGGCCCGGCAGAGCGTCCCGCCACCCGGGCCCGCTCCGGGTCCACCTCGGGGTCGGGCCCGAGGAAGGCCCCGGCCGCGCCCACGGGGCCGGCCCGGTCGACCCGCTCCTCGGTGCGCGCCGGGTCCCATGACAGCACCGTACCCGGCACCTGTACGCCCGTGTCAGACGAACGTACTGGTGCCGGGTACGGAGGCGTGCGTCAGATCAGGTTGACGGAACGGGCCGACGTGGCGCCGATCTCCTCCGCGATCTCCGCGAGCACCGGCACCGGGAGCGTGTCGTCGACGGTGAGCACGACGAGCGCCTCGCCGCCCTCCTCCGCGCGGGAGACCTGCATGCCGGCGATGTTCAGACCGGCCTCGCCGAGGATCCGGCCGACCGTGCCGACGACACCCGGACGGTCCTCGTACCGCAGCACGACCATGTGGTCGGCGAGCGCCAGGTCCACGTCGTAGTCACCGACCGCGACGATCTTCTGGAGGTGCTTCGGGCCGGCCAGCGTGCCGGAGACCGCGACCTCCTCGCCGCTGGCGAGCGTGCCGCGCACGGTGACGACGTTGCGGTGGTCGGGCGACTCGGAGCTCGTCGTCAGCCGGACCTCGACGCCGCGCTCCTGCGCGAACAGCGGGGCGTTGACGTACGACACGGTCTCGTCGACCACGTCCTCGAACACGCCCTTGAGCGCGGAGAGTTCGAGCACCTTCACATCGTGCTGGGTGATCTCGCCGTACACCTCGACGTCGAGGCGGGCCGCGACCTCGCCCGCGAGCGCGGTGAAGATCCGGCCGAGCTTCTCGGCGAGCGGCAGACCCGGCTTGACGTCCTCCGCGATGACACCGCCCTGCACGTTGACCGCGTCCGGGACGAGCTCACCGGCGAGCGCGAGACGCACCGAGCGGGCGACGGCGATGCCGGCCTTCTCCTGGGCCTCGTCCGTGGAGGCGCCGAGGTGCGGGGTGCACACGACCTGGTCGAGCTCGAACAGCGGGGAGTCCGTGCAGGGCTCCTTCGCGTACACGTCGAGTCCCGCGCCGGCGACCCGGCCCTCCTTGAGGGCGGTGTACAGCGCCGCCTCGTCGACGATCCCGCCGCGCGCGGCGTTCACGATGCGGACGGAGGGCTTGACCTTGTGCAGCGCCTCGTCACCGATGAGACCGAGGGTCTCCGGGGTCTTCGGCAGGTGGACGGTGATGAAGTCGGCGACTTCGAGCAGCTCGTCCAGGGCGAGCAGCTTCACACCCATCTGGGCGGCGCGGGCCGGCTGCACGTAGGGGTCGTACGCGACGATCTTCATGCCGAAGGCGGACATGCGCTGGGCGACCAGGACACCGATGCGGCCGAGACCGACGACGCCGAGGGTCTTCTCGCTCAGCTCGACACCCGTGTACTTGTTGCGCTTCCACTCGCCGTTCTTCAGCGCGGTGTTGGCCTGCGGGATGTTGCGCGCGGTGGCGACGAGCAGACCGCAGGCGAGTTCGGCCGCGGTCACGATGTTCGACGTCGGGGCGTTGACGACCATGACGCCGGCCTTGGTGGCGGCGGAGACGTCGACGTTGTCCAGACCGACACCGGCACGGGCGACGACCCGCAGCTTGTTCGCGGCGGCGAGGGCCTCGGCGTCGACCTTGGTCGCGGAACGGACCAGGATCGCGTCCACATCGGCGATGGCGGGGATCAGCTCGGCGCGGTCGGCGCCGTTGCAGTGCCGGATCTCGAAGTCCGGGCCCAGCGCGTCGACGGTGGCGGGCGACAGCTCTTCAGCGATGAGTACGACAGGTTTCGAGCTCACGTGAGTCCTCACAGATCCAGTGCGGACGGCCGTCCCGACGGCCGCAGGCGGTGGAGGGGGCTTGCCGCGTGAAAGCGCACGACGCTGTGGGCCTGAACGCGAATGTTGTTGAGAAGTGTAGTGGTGCAACGGCGCGGTTCATGCGCCTCGGTGGAAGGATCACCCGTCCGTGGTTGGACGGGGTGTCCAACGATGCGGGAAGGGGCCGGACACAGTGTCCGGCCCCGCCCTGAAGGCTTACGCCTTCTCGTCGTTCACCCAGCTCATGAGCTTGCGCAGCTCCTTGCCGGTGGTCTCCAGGAGGTGGTTCTCGTCCTGGGACTTGTACTCGTTGTACTTCTTCAGACCGCCGTGGTACTCGGCCATCCACTCCTTGGCGAAGGTGCCGTCCTGGATCTCCGCGAGGACCTTCTTCATCTCGGCCTTGGTGGCGTCGGTGATGATCCGCGGGCCGGTGACGTAGTCGCCCCACTCGGCGGTCTCGGAGACCGACCAGCGCATCTTCTCCAGGCCGCCCTCGTACATGAGGTCGACGATGAGCTTCAGCTCGTGCAGGCACTCGAAGTAGGCGATCTCCGGCTGGTAACCGGCCTCGGTCAGGACCTCGAAGCCCGCCTTGACCAGCGCCGCGGTGCCACCGCAGAGAACGGCCTGCTCGCCGAAGAGGTCGGTCTCGGTCTCCTCGGTGAAGGTCGTCTTGATGACGCCCGCGCGGGTGCCGCCGATGCCCTTGGCGTACGAGAGCGCCAGCGCGAAGGCGTTGCCCGTCGCGTCCTGCTCGACGGCGGCGATGCACGGAACGCCGCGGCCCTCCTCGTACTGACGGCGGACCAGGTGGCCCGGGCCCTTCGGGGCGACCAGGGCGACATCGATGCCCTCGGGCACCTTGATGAAGCCGTAGCGGACGTTGAGGCCGTGACCGAAGAAGAGCGCGTCGCCCTCCTTCAGGTTGTCCTTGATGGACTCCTCGTAGACCTGGGCCTGGATCGGGTCCGGCGTGAGGATCATGATCAGGTCGGCCTCGGCCGCGGCCTCGGCCACGGAGACGACGCGCAGACCCTGCTCCTCGGCCTTGGCCTTGGACTTCGAGCCCTCCTGCAGACCGACGCGGACGTCGACACCGGAGTCACGGAGCGACAGCGCGTGGGCGTGGCCCTGGCTGCCGTAGCCGATCACCGCGACCTTCCGGCCCTGGATGATGGACAGGTCGGCGTCGTCGTCGTAGAACAGCTCGGCCACTGGGAATCTCCTTGAGGTGCTGGTGTTGCGTCCCACCGTACGGCGGGGAGCGGGAGGAACGTTTTCGGGTCTCGTCAGTCGGACCGCCGGACGGACCGGCGGTCGACCGTCGACGACTCTCAGGCGCTGCGGTCGAGGGCCCGCAGGGACCGGTCCGTGATGGACCGGGAACCACGCCCTATGGCGATCGTGCCGGACTGGACGAGCTCCTTGACGCCGAACTGCTCCAGCATCTTGAGCATCGCGTCGAGTTTGTCACTCGAACCGGTGGCCTCGATGGTGACCGCCTCGGGCGAGACGTCCACGGTCTTGGCCCGGAACAGCTGCACGATCTCGACGATCTGGGAGCGGGTCTCGTTGTCGGCGCGGACCTTCACCAGGACGAGCTCGCGCTGGATCGCGGCGCTGGGCTCGAGTTCGACGATCTTCAGGACGTTGACCAGCTTGTTGAGCTGCTTGGTCACCTGCTCGAGGGGCAGGTCCTCGACATTGACCACGATGGTGATGCGGGAGATGTCGGGGTGCTCGGTGACGCCGACGGCGAGGGAGTCGATGTTGAAGCCGCGGCGGGAGAACAGGGCGGCGATCCGGGCGAGGATGCCGGGCGTGTTCTCGACGAGAACGGAGAGCGTGTGCTTGGTGGACATGGTCTGGGTCTCTTCCTTTTCGCTCTGCTTCGTTCCGCGCTTCAGTCGTCTTCGCCGTCGCCGAAGTCGGGGCGGACGCCCCGGGCGGCCATCACCTCGTCGTTCGAGGTGCCGGCGGCGACCATCGGCCAGACCTGCGCGTCCTCGTGGACGATGAAGTCGACGACGACGGGCCGGTCGTTGATGGCGTTCGCCTCGGCGATGACCTTGTCCAGGTCGGCCGGGTCCTCACAGCGCAGGGCGACACAGCCCATGGCCTCGGACAGCTTGACGAAGTCGGGGACGCGAGTGCCCTTGTTGGCCTGGATGTCGTCCGGTCCGGAGTGCAGGACGGTGTTGGAGTAACGCTGGTTGTAGAAGAGGGTCTGCCACTGGCGGACCATCCCGAGGGCGCCGTTGTTGATGATGGCGACCTTGATCGGGATGTTGTTCAGGGCGCAGGTGGTGAGCTCCTGATTGGTCATCTGGAAGCAGCCGTCGCCGTCGATCGCCCAGACCGGGCTGTCGGGCATGCCGGCCTTGGCGCCCATCGCGGCGGGGACCGCGTACCCCATCGTCCCGAGGCCGCCGGAGTTCAGCCAGGTGGCCGGCCGCTCGTAGTCGATGAAGTGGGCGGCCCACATCTGGTGCTGGCCGACGCCCGCGGCGAAGATCGTGCCCTCGGGGGCGAGCTGTCCGATGCGCTGGATGACCTGCTGCGGCGAGAGGCTGCCGTCCTCCGGCAGGTCGTAGCCGAGCGGGTAGGTCTCGCGCCAGCGGTTCAGATCGCTCCACCAGGCGGTGTAGTCGCCCGTGTTGCCCTCGCTGTGCTCGGCCTGGACGGCCTGGATCAGGTCGGCGATGACCTCGCGGGCGTCACCGACGATCGGGACGTCGGCGGTGCGGTTCTTGCCGATCTCGGCCGGGTCGATGTCCGCGTGGACGATCTTGGCGTACGGGGCGAAGCTGTCGAGCCGGCCCGTGACGCGGTCGTCGAAGCGGGCGCCGAGGGCGACGATCAGGTCGGCCTTCTGCAGCGCGGTGACGGCGGTGACCGCGCCGTGCATGCCGGGCATGCCCACGTGCAGCGGGTGGCTGTCGGGGAAGGCGCCGAGGGCCATCAGGGTGGTGGTGACCGGGGCGCCGGTCAGCTCGGCGAGGATCTTCAGCTCACCGGTGGCACCGGCCTTCAGGACACCGCCGCCGACGTACAGGACGGGGCGCTTGGCCGCGCTGATCAGCTTGGCGGCCTCGCGGATCTGCTTGGCGTGCGGCTTGGTCACCGGGCGGTAGCCGGGCAGGTCGGTCTGCGGCGGCCAGCTGAAGGTGGTCTTCGCCTGCAGGGCGTCCTTGGAGATGTCGACCAGGACCGGACCCGGACGGCCGGTGGAGGCGATGTGGAAGGCCTCGGCGATCGTCCGCGGGATGTCCTCGGCCTTGGTGACGAGGAAGTTGTGCTTCGTGATCGGCATCGTGATGCCGCAGATGTCCGCCTCCTGGAAGGCGTCCGTGCCGATGGCCTTCGAGGCGACCTGGCCGGTGATCGCGACGAGCGGGACGGAGTCCATGTGCGCGTCCGCGATCGGGGTGACGAGGTTGGTCGCACCGGGCCCCGAGGTGGCCATGCAGACGCCGACCTTGCCGGTCGCCTGGGCGTAGCCCGTGGCCGCGTGCCCGGCGCCCTGCTCGTGGCGGACCAGGATGTGGCGCACCCGCTGCGAGTCCATCATCGGGTCGTAGGCCGGGAGGATCGCGCCGCCGGGGATGCCGAAGACGGTGTCGGCGCCCACTTCCTCGAGAGAACGGATGAGGGACTGCGCACCCGTGACGTGCTCGACGGTGGTGGCGGGCTGCGCGCCGCTACGGGGCCGCGGCTGCGGATGGTGCCCGGTGGCCTGGTCGGTCATCAGCATCTCTTCTCGAAGCAGAGGGTTTGTGCGAGCTGTTTTGCGGGGGTTTGCAGCGACTTGGAGGCGAGCCGGTGCAACAAAAAACCCCTCGTGCCGTGAGGCAAGCGAGGGGAGCGCGTCGGGTGCGTTCTCAGCGGGGTCCGGTGGAGCCCTGCCTCAGCCGACGCGCTTTCCAAGTACGAGAATTCGGGTGCGCATGGCACTGACCCTCCCTCTCAGCCCTCACCACTGTCAAGTGGGTGGGACGGGCGTCTCAGTATGTGACCGGAACGGGGGACGGTTTCCGGCCCGGACGGGAACCGCGCCGGGCAGCCGGTACTCGTCCCGGACCAGGGCCCTGCGCAGCCGGTACTCGTCGAGCGGGCCCGAGAAGGCCATGCCCTGGGCGTGGCCGCAGCCCATCGCCCGCAGGGCGACGACCTGCTCGGGTACGTCGACGCCCTCGGCGACGGTCTGCATGCCGAGCTCACCGGCGATACGGAGCACCCCGCGGGTGATCTTGCGGAGGCGCGCCGACTCGACCACGCCCTCCACGAGGGCCCGGTCCAGCTTCAGTATGTCGACGGGAAGCCGTCGGAGCGCGTTGATCGCCACCTGTCCGCCGCCGAATCCGTCGAGCGCGATCCGCACCCCGAGGCGGCGGAGGGTGATCAGGCGCTGCTCCAGCTCGTCGAGGGAGGTCCCGGGGTCGCTGTCGCCGACCTCGATGATCAGCGAGCCGGACGGCAGACCGTGCCGGGTCAGCAGTGACTCGACCGAGCCGAGCGGAAGCGAGCGGTCCAGGAGCCGACCGGCCGAGAGCCGGATGGAGACGGGCGTGCGGTGGCCGATTCCCGCCCGCTCGGCGGCCTGTTCCACGGCCGCTTCGAGCAGCCAGCGGCCGATCTCGGCGGTGCGGTCACCGTCGTCGGTGACCCGGAGGTACTCGGCGGGGGTGAAGAGGATGCCCTGGGCGGAACGCCAGCGCGCCTGGGCGCTGACGGCGGAGATCCGGCCGGTGGAGAGGTCGACGACCGGCTGGTGGAGGAGGGCGAACTCGCCGTCGTGGAGGGCGGTGCGCAGCCGGGCGGCCAGCTCGGTCCTGCGTACGACCTCGGCCTGCATCTGGGGGGCGTAGAGCTCGACGCGGTCCTTGCCGGCCGCTTTGGCCCGGTACATGGCGAGGTCGGCGTTGCGCAGGAGGTCGCCGGCCTCCATGCCGGGCTCGGCGAAGGCGACCCCGATGGAGGCGGCGACCCGGACCTCGTTGCCGCCGTCGAGGCGGTACGGCCGGGAGAGGGTGAGCCGGAGCCGGTCGGCGATCTCCTGGACCTGGCTCCGGCGGGCCGCCTGGTCGCGGCCGCCGTCCCCGAGGATGAGCGCGGCGAACTCGTCGCCGCCGAGCCGGGCGGCCGTGTCCCCGGCCCGTACGGAGTCGTGGAGGCGGCGGGCGGCCTGGACGAGGAGGTCGTCGCCCGCCTGGTGGCCGAGGCGGTCGTTGACCCCCTTGAAGCCGTCGAGGTCGATGAAGAGCACGGCGGTGCCGGTGTCGGAGGCCCGGCGGCCGCCGAGCGCCTGCCGGACGCGCCGGGTGAACAGCGCCCGGTTGGGCAGATCGGTGAGCGGGTCGTGCTCGGCGTTGTGCTGGAGCTGGGCCTGGAGCCGGACGCGCTCGGTGACGTCCCGGCTGTTGAAGATCAGGCCGCCCTGGTGCCTGTTCACGGTCGACTCGACGTGGAGCCAGTCGCCTCGGCCCGAGCGGAAGCGGCACTCGATCCGGGTGGTGGGCTCCTCCGCGGGTGAGGTGGCCAGGAAACGCCGGACCTCGTGGACGACGGCGCCGAGGTCCTCGGGGTGGATGAGCGAGGCCAGCTCGGACCCGATCAGCTCCTCGGCGTCCCGGCCGTAGACGCCGGAGGCCGCGGGGCTGACGTAGCGGAGGATCCCGCTCGGTGCGGCGATCATGATGACGTCGCTCGAACCCTGCACGAGTGACCGGAAGTGGTTCTCCTTCTGCGCCAGTTCATGGGTGAGGGCGATGTTGTCGAGGAGCATGATGCCCTGTCGTACGACCAGGGCGAGGACCACCGTGCAGCCGGTGAGGACGACGACACGGTCGACCCTGCGGCCCTCGACGACGTTGTAGAGGATGCCGAGGGTGCAGACCGCGGCGGCGAGGTACGGGGTGAGGGCGGCGAGCGAGCCGGCGACCGGGCGGCTGTGGAGCCACGGTCCCCGCGCGGGCGTGGCGCTGTCCGGGAGGCGGCGCACCCCCCAGGGCGCGTAGGCGAGCAGCAGGGAGCCGGCGAACCAGCCGGCGTCGAGGAGCTGGCCCGAGGCGTAGTTCTCGCGGAACAGCGGCGAGGTGAACAGGGCGTCGCACAGGACGGTCAGGGCGAGGGCGGCGATGGCGGTGTTGGTCGCCGACCGGTTCGCGTGCGAGCGCCGGAAGTGCAGGACCAGGACCATGCTCACGAGGACGATGTCGAGCAGCGGGTACGCGAGCGACAGCGCCGACTGGGCGACGGACTCGTCCTGGACGTGGGCGGTCCTGGCGAGGGCGAGGCTCCAGGAGAGCGTGAGCAGGGAGCCCCCGATGAGCCAGGCGTCGAGCCCGAGGCAGACCCAGCCGGCCCGGGTGACGGGCTTCTTGGCGAGGACGAGGAGCCCCACGATGGCGGGGGGCGCGAAGAGGAGGAAGAAGAGGTCGGCGACGGAGGAGTCGGGCACCTCCGCGCGGAGTACGACCTCGTACCACCCCCACACCGCGTTGCCCGCGGCGGCCATGAGGGAGGAGAAGGCGAAGAACAGCCAGGCGGGGCGGGCGCTGCCGCGGTGGGTACGGGCATAGAGGAGGCAGGAGACGGCGGCGGTGAGGGCGGCGGCGCTGAGTCCGAAATCGCCCATGAAGAGCGCGAGTTCCGGGGAGCCCCAGCCGAGCGAGGCACCGGTCGTGTAACCCGCGCAGATCAGCCCCAGGGCGATCTGGGCGGTGACCCCTCCGACGCCGGGGCGCCCGGGGGCGGGGCGGCCGGGGTCGCCGCCCTCGTCGCTGACGGGGCGGCGCGCGAGGACCGCCCCGGGCGCGCTCACCGGGCTCCCCGGTACCGCGCCACCGCACCCGGCCGCGTCGTGCGGGCGCGCCGACGGCTCGTCGGGGCGCCCGGGGGCGTGCCCGTCACAGTCGTGCGGGCCGGCGGGGTCCCGCACACCGGCAGGCTCCGGCCCGCCCGCGGGGGCCCGCACACCAGCGGGGGTCGGCGCACCAGCGGGGGTCGGCTCCGGTACGGGGGCGCCGCAGGCGGCGTCCGGCGCGGGGGCGAGGGCAAGAGCGCGCGGCCCGGGGTCCAGCCCCGGCCCCCGCCGGGCGTCCGGGTCGGTGTCCGGTCCTGAGTCCCGCCGGGTGTCCGGCTTGGCGTCCGGTCCTGAGTTCCGCCGGGCGCTCGGCTCGGTGTCCGGTCGTGCGTCCGGACCTGAGTCCCGCCGGGTGTCCGGCGGCTCTGCGGCCGGTAGGGGATCCCGCCCTGAGTCCCCACGGGTGTCCGGCGGCCCGGTGGTGTGGGCTGCGCGGGGTGGCTCGTGCTGGTCCGGAACGGAACGCGCGAGGCCGGTGGCGAGGCGCGGAAGGCTCGCCGTCGGCGGCGTCGCCACGTCGGATCGTCGGTCCTCCGGCCGTGCTCCACCCGTCGCCCCCCTCGGAATCTGATGTCCCGTCACGTCGCTCCCCAGCGTCAGCCGTACTCGACGCGGCCCCCCCGCTCCGGGACGATACACCAGGACCGTCACACAGGGACAGGGTCGCAGCACTCTCCGTGACTGCACTGGGCTCGTACACAGCGCGTGTCGGGGGCGCGCACCACCCGACCGGCCCCATCGCGGCTCCTCCCGACCGCCTTCCCCACCGCGCACGCGCCACACCCGGGGGCGGGCGGCTCAGCCGGTGGTGAGGAGGACGTTCGTCAGCTCCTCGCCCGCCACGAGCCGCCGCAGCTGCCCCGCGATCAGCCGCTTCGCGCGCGGCATGAAGGCCGAGGTCGAACCTCCCACATGGGGACTGATCAGGACACCGGGAGCGTGCCACAACGGATGCCCGACCGGCAGCGGTTCCGGATCGGTGACGTCGAGTGCCGCCGTGATCCGGCCGCTCTCGACCTCCTTGAGCAGGGCGGCCGTGTCCACGACGGGCCCGCGGGCCACGTTCACGAGGAGGGCCCCGTCCTTCATCCGGGCCAGAAAACCGGCGTCGGCGAGGTGCCGGGTCCCGGGCGTGAGCGGAGTGGACAGCACCACCACGTCCGCCTCCGGAAGCAGCGCGGGCAGTTCCGTCAGGGCGTGGACCTGTCCGCGCGCTGTGGTGCGCGCGGAGCGTGCGACGCGCGCGACCCGCGCGCACTCGAAGGGTGCGAGCCGGTCCTCGATGGCGGCGCCGATCGACCCGTACCCGACGATCAGGACGGACTTGTCGGCGAGCGCCGGGTAGAAGCCGGCCCGCCACTCCTCGGCGTCCTGGCCGCGTACGAAGCCCGGGATGCCGCGCAGGGAGGCCAGGATCAGCGCGAGCGTGAGTTCCGCGGTGCTGGCCTCGTGCACGCCCTTCGCGTTGCAGAGGGCGACACCGGGCCGGAGCGAGGGGATGCCCGGCGTGACGTGGTCGATGCCCGCGGACAGCGTCTGCACGGCCCGGACCGAGGTCATCGCGGCCAGCGGCCGGACGGCGATCTCCGTGCCCTTCATGTACGGGACGACGTAGAAGGCGCAGCGCGCCGGGTCGGCGGGAAAGTCCGGACCCCCGTCCCAGAACTGGTAGTTCAGGCCCGACGTACCCGGTTCGGGAAGTCCTTCGATCTCCGCCGCGGGAATCGGAAGCCACACGTCAGCGGTCGTCTCATCACGTCTCATGACCGGGAGGCTATGCGAAGAGGCCCGTGCGCCATTGGTTACTTTGGGGGACGGCACAGGGAGGGGTACCGGCAGGTGGAGCGCAGGACTATCGGGGCGACGGCGCTCGACGTGGGTGCGATCGGCCTGGGGTGCATGCCGATGACCTGGGCGTACAGCCGTTCGGAACAACGGGGTGACCGCTCGCTGCGGACCGTGCACGCGGCGCTCGACGCCGGGGTGAGCCTGCTCGACACCGCCGACATGTACGGACCGTTCACCAACGAGCTGCTCGTGGGGCGGGCGTTGAAGGAGCGACGGGCGGACGCCTTCGTCTCGACGAAGTGCGGACTGCTCGTCGGCGACCAGCACGTGGTCGCCGACGGCAGGCCGGGATACGTGCGTCGGGCCTGTGACGCCTCCCTGCGGCGGCTCCAGACCGACGTGATCGATCTGTACCAGCTGCACCGCGCGGACCCCGAGGTACCGGTCGAGGAGACCTGGGGCGCGATGGCCGAGCTGGTCTCCGCGGGCAAGGTGCGGGCGCTCGGTCTGTGCGCCGTCGGTGCGCGGGCGGCCCGCCGGGGTGCGACGGGCGCCGCCCGCGACGGGTACGAGGGAACGATCCGTCAACTGGAGCGGGTCCAGCAGGTCTTCCCGGTGGCGGCGGTGGAGGCCGAGCTGTCGGTGTGGTCGCAGGAGGCCCTGGTACGGCTGCTGCCGTGGTGTGCGGCGCGAGGCGTCGGCTTCCTGGCGGCGATGCCGCTGGGGAACGGTTTCCTGACGGGGACGCTCCTCCCCGGGGGCGGCTTCGAGCGGGACGATCCACGGGCCCGGCACCCCCGGTTCACGGCCGAGATGATGGCGGCGAACCAGCCGCTCGTGGCGGGTCTGCGCCGGGTGGCCGCGCGGCACGGGGCGGATGTCACCCCGGCGCAGGTGGCGTTGGCGTGGGTGCTCGGCCGGGGTCCGCACGTCGTGCCGGTGCCGGGGGCGAAGCGGGAGCGGTGGGCCGTGGAGAACGCCCGGGCGGCCGGGCTGCGGCTGACGGCCGAGGACCTGGCGGAGATCGCGGCGCTTCCGGCGCCACGGGGGTCCTGGGACTGAGGGCCGGCGGGATTCCTGGGACTGGACGGCTCGCGGGATCTTCGGCGGCGGGCTGGGAACCTGATCGGACCGAGCGGTGTATCAAGGGTGAAGGGATGCCGCTCGACTCGTCGAAAGGGACCGTGCCATGAGCCGTCCTGCTGTTGTGAAGGCCCTGTGGGGCGCCGCCGTGCTGGTTCTGGTGGCGGGCTGCTCCTCGGGAGGTACGGAGGACCGCCCGGGTACGGCTCCGCCGACATCGGCCTCGGCGAGCACCACCGCTTCCGTGACGCCGGCCCCGTCCGGCTCTCCGGCCCCGACCGGCGCCCCCTCCGCCGGCGGCCGGGTCGCCGTGACGGGGACGCTCACCGAGGGACTGAAGTCTCCCTGGGGGCTCGCGGAGCTTCCGGGCGGTGACCTGCTCGTCTCCTCGCGGGACGAGCGGACGGTCACCCGGGTCGACGGGCGGACCGGGGCGAAGACCCCGCTCGGCCAGGTGCCGGGTGTGGTGCCGGGCGGTGAGGGCGGACTCATGGGCCTCGCGGTCCGGGACGGCTGGGTGTACGCCTATCTGACGGCGGAGTCGGACAACCGCATCGTGCGCATGCGGTACGGGGGCGGGGACGGGGACCGGCTCGGCGCGCCGGAGCCGGTGCTGACGGGCA
This sequence comes from Streptomyces sp. NPDC058671, assembly GCF_042716475.1. NCBI lineage: Bacteria > Bacillati > Actinomycetota > Actinomycetes > Kitasatosporales > Streptomycetaceae > Streptomyces > Streptomyces sp. NPDC058671. The sequence continues at coordinate 201,984 of NZ_JBHXSA010000014.1, forward strand.
TCCCGAAGGGCGTCGTGCACAACGGCGGACGGATCGCGTTCGGGCCGGACGGGATGCTGTACGCGGGGACGGGTGAGACGGGCAGGACCGGTCTTGCCCAGGACCGGGACTCGCTCGGCGGGAAGATCCTGCGGATGACCCCGGAGGGCAGGCCGGCGCCGGGCAATCCCTCCGCCGGATCGGTGGTCTATTCGTACGGGCACCGGAACGTGCAGGGAATCGCCTGGGACGCGGCCGGGCGCCTGTGGGCCGCCGAGTTCGGGCAGAACACCTGGGACGAGCTGAACCTGGTCGAGTCCGGGAAGAACTACGGCTGGCCGGAGGTCGAGGGACGGACCGGACGAGCCGGCTTCGTGGACCCGGTGGCCCAGTGGCCGACCTCGGAGGCCTCCCCCAGCGGGATCGCGTTCGCGCGGGGCGCGATCTGGATGGCGGGGCTCAGAGGTGAGCGGCTGTGGCGGGTCCCGCTCTCCGGCGCGGAGCGCTCGGGGGACCCCGAGGCGTTCCTGACGGAGGAGTACGGACGCCTGCGCACGGTCCTCGCGGGGGGCGGTGGGCGGCTCTGGCTGGTGACCAGCGAGACCGACACCCGGGGCACTCCCGGCCCGGGGGACGACAGGGTCCTCCGGCTGGACGTGAGCTGACGGACGGCCCGACACCGGGCCGGGGGCGGCGCAGGGGAGTCCGACTTCGGCCTGAGCGACAGGAGGGGCCGGAGCGGCCGGAACAGTCCCGAACGACCGGAGCGGTCCGGACCGGCCGGAGCGGGCTGGGGCGGTCCGGAGCGACCGCGGCGGTCAGGAGCTGCGCAGCGCTCGGGGCGGTCAGAGAGGGGTGTCGAGGAGGTGGAGGCGGTGGGCCAGGGCTGCGGCCTCGCCACGGCCGGCGACGCCCAGTTTGGCCAGGATGTTGGAGACGTGGACGCTGGCCGTCTTGGGTGAGATGAACAACTCCTCGGCGATCTGGCGGTTGGTGCGACCGACCGCGACCAGAGCCAGGACGTCCTGTTCGCGGGGGGTCAGACCGAAGGTGGCGTCCGCGGGCTCCACCGGCTCCCGGGACTGCTTCTCGGGGGCCAGGGAGAGGCGGGCGCGGGCGGCGAGGAGCTCCACGTCCTCGCGGAGCGGGCGGGCGCCGAGGCGGACAGCGGCGGCGTGGGCCTCCCGGAGCAGGGCCGTGGCCTCCTCGCGGCGGCCGCCTGCGACGAGCAGGGCGTCGGCGAGGCGGTGGCGGGCCCGGGCCAGCTGGGCGGGGCGTTCCAGCGGTTCGTAGGCGGCGACGACCTCGGCCCAGCGGGCGGCGGACTCGCGGCCCTCGGCGCGGGCGAGTTCCTCGGAGACCTGTCGGGCGTGGGCGGCCCAGACGGGGGCCGGGGCGGCGAGGCCGCGGAGGCAGCGGCGGATCGCGTCGAGTGCTTCGGCGCGGCCCTCGTCGGCGGCGGGCAGCCCCCGGCTGTCGGCCTCCGCGGTGACGGCGGTCAGGACGAGCGGCCAGCCGTAGCGGTGGGTGCTGGGCGGGAAGCCGGCCCGTTCGGCGGCGGCCAGTTGGGCCCGGACGTCGGCGACGCGCCCCTCGGCGGCGGCGACGGCGATCTCGACCTGGTCCATGGGCAGGGTGTACTGGGGGATCGGGTCACGGGTGCCGTAGACGGCGCGGGCGTCGGCGAGGTGGCGGCCGGCCGCGTCGAGTTCGCCCCGGGCGACGGCGAGCTGGGCGAGGCGGAGGGAGGCGGAGCCGCGGGGCTTGGTGCTGGTCGCCGAGCGGAGGAGCCGTTCGGCGGCCTCCCGGGTCTCGTCCCAGCGGCCGAGGGAGAAGAGGGATTCGGCCCGGTTGGCCTCGATCCAGCCGACGCTGTCGACGAGGCCGTAGGAGCGGGCGAGACGGACGCCGGTGTCGGAGAGTTCGACGGCCTCGTGGGAGCGGCCGAGGGCCTCCAGGGAGGAGGCGAGGTTGATGTGGGCGCGGGCGGTCTCGGTGTGGTGGCCGAGGGCCTTGGCCCGTTCCCGTACCTCGTGCATCTCGGCGAGACCCGCCTCGACGTCGCCGGCCCCGGCCATGAGGGTGCCGAGGGTGAGCCGGGCGTTGAGTTCGATGGACTCGGCCCTGACGAGCCGGGCGTACTCGACGGCGCGTTCCGCGGCGGTGATGGCCTCGGATCCGGGGTTGCGGAGCATGCCCCAGCCGGCGGCGGCGACGAGGACCACCGCGTGGACGGCGGAGGGAGGAAGGCCCTTGACGAGTTCCTGGGCGCGGGCGATCTCCTCCCGTCCGTCGCCCCGGCCGAGGTTGGACTGGAGCCGGGCCTTCTCGGTCCAGAACCAGGCGGCGCGGAGGGGGTCGTTCTCCTCCGAGCTGTCGAGGAGGCGCAGCGCCGTCCTGCCGATCTTCAGGGCGCGTTCGCGGTCGCCGCTGAGGCGGGCGGCGACGGCTGCCTCGGCGAGCAGGTCGAGGTAGCCGAGGGCGGTGGTCTCGGGGTCGCAGCCGCAGGGCGGGTAGGCCTCGGCGTAGTCGATGGGGCGGAGCGAGCGGCGGGTCTCCGCGGGGGCCTCGTCCCAGAGTTCCATGGCCCGTTCGAGGAGCCGGAGCTGCTCGGCGTAGGCGTGGCGCTTGCGGGTCTCGACGGAGGCGCGCAGGACGGCGGGCAGGGCCTTGGCAGGGTCGTGCGCGTGGTACCAGTACGTGGCGAGCCGGGTGGCGCGCTCGTCGGTCCGGACGAGTCCCGGGTCGGCCTCCAGGGCCTCGGCGTAGCGCCGGTTGAGGCGGGAGCGTTCGCCGGGCAGCAGGTCGTCGCTGACGGCCTCGCGGACCAGGGAGTGGCGGAAGCGGTAGCCGTCGCCGTCGGGGACGGCGAGCAGGAGGTTGGCGCCGACGGCGGCCCGTAGCGCCTCGATGAGCTCGTCCTCGGTGAGCCGGGCGACGGCGGCGAGCAGGCCGTGCTCGACGGTGGAGCCGCCTTCGGCGACGATCCTGGCGACCCGCTGGGCGTCTTCGGGGAGCGTCTCGACCCGGACGAGCAGGAGGTCGCGCAGGGAGTCGCTGAGCTGGCCGGGGGCGCAGCCGGCCTCGTGGGAGACGACGAGTTCCTCGACGAAGAAGGCGTTGCCGTCGGAGCGTTCGAAGACCTCTTCGACGAGGCCGGGGTCGGGTTCGGCGGCGAGGATGCCGGTGAGCTGGCGGTGCACCTCGACGCGGGTGAAGCGGGCCAGTTCGATGCGGCGGATGGTGCGGAGCCGGTCGAGTTCGGCGAGGAGGGGGCGCAGCGGGTGGCGGCGGTGGATGTCGTCGGCGCGGTAGCTGGCGACGACCACGATCCGGCCGCGGCGCAGGGTGCGGAGGAGATAGGTGAGGAGGTGCCGGGTGGAGGCGTCGGCCCAGTGGAGGTCCTCCAGGACGAGCACGATCGTCCGGTCGGCGGCGAGCCGTTCCAGGAGCCGTACGGTCAGTTCGAAGAGGCGGGCGGTGGAGTCCTCGTCGGCGGAGTCGTGGCTTCCGGGGTCGCCCAGTTCGGGCAGGAGGCGGGCGAGTTCGCTTTCCTGGCCGTCGGCGGCCTCGGTGAGTTCGTCGGGGAGCCGGCGCCGGAGCGAGCGCAGCGCGGTGGCGAAGGGGGCGAAGGGCAGTCCGTCGGCGCCGAGTTCGACACAGCCGCCGAGCGCGACGACGGCGCCGCGGCCGCAGGCCGTGTCGAGGAACTCCTCGATGAGCCGGGTCTTGCCGACCCCGGCCTCACCGCCGACGAGCAGGGCCTGGGGCTCTCCCGCGTCCGCGCGGGAGAGCGCCTCGGTGAGGGCGGTGAGTTCGCCGGCGCGGCCGACGAACACGGGGCTGACTGACCTGGTCTCCACGGCGCCGAGCATCGCACAGGCGTCCGGGCCCTCACCCATACGGGGGTCACGCGGCCCGGACGAAACGGCCCCGTCCGTCGCCGCTCACCCGCCCCTCCGGGTCCTGGCCGCCGCTGCGGCGACCGAGACGGCGCAGGCCCCGGGTGGCGCCGGCCGCCTCGGCGGCCACGCGGGACAGGCGCTGGGCGGCGGCCTCGCGGACGAGCTGGGCGTGGTTCATGCGGTGGATCTCGTACGCGAACATCGAGTCGCTCCCTGGTCCTCGTCGGTTTCGGTACCGCTTCTCGCGATGCCTCTACTGTCGTTTCCCAGGGGGTGCGGCCACATCGGGCGAGTGCCGCATGTTCGGCGTACCGGGGTCCTTAGGCGAGTCCCAGGGGGCCTTAGGCGGTCTCAGGATCCCGCGGTGGGGAGGCTCAGGAACAGGTCGAAGTAGGTACCGGCCGACAGGAGCAGTCCGATGCCGCCCAGGACGGCGCCCGCGACGGCGACCGCGCGGACCCAGGCGGGGCGCCCGGGGAGGATGAGCACGAGGACGGCGACGACGAGGGCGACGCACGCGAAGACGCCGTTCACCAGGGCGGTGGTGTGCCAGGCGTCTCCGTAGATCTCGGAGATCTGCTGGGCGGGGGTGCCGGATCCTGAGGTCTTGATCTGCCCGATGAGGGTCTCGCGGTCGGCGACGACCTTGCCGGTCCAGGTGCCGGTCAGCGCGACGGCCGCGAGGGCGGCGGAGACCACGGCCGCGGCGGCGGCGCCTGTGCCGGCGGAGGCGGGGGCGGGGGCGACCTTCCCGGCCGCCTCCTCGTCCGGTTCCCCGGCCGGCTCCCCCGTCGGCGTCTCGTCCGGCTCCCGGGCCTTCCCCTCGTCCTGTCCGTCGAGCCGGTCCACCGCGGTGTCGCCCATCGGCGCGTTCCCGGCGGTCGCGGGGGCCTCGGCGCTCTCCGTGCCCGCTTCGCTCTCGCCGGTCTTGTCAGTCGTCGTCTTGGTGTCCATGCGGCGCACGCTAGGCGGCACACATGAGAGCCGCCTTAAGACGCTCCCCCGGCGGCCCTCTGGGTTTTCGCCGCGCGCCACTCCGGGGCGAGGACGGCCCAGACCTCCGTGTCCGCGCGGGTGCCGCGGTGCGGGTAGCTCTCCCGCAGGACACCCTCCCGCGTCATGCCGAGGCGGCGGGCGACGGCGATGCTCGGCGCGTTCTTCGCGGAGGCGCGCCATTCGACGCGGTGGATGCCGCGCTTCTCGACCGCCCAGTCGATGATGATCCGGCAGGCCCGGGTGATCAGGCCCTTCCCCGCGGCGGAGGGCTCCAGCCAGCAGCCCGCCTCGGCGGTCCCGTGCGTCACGTCCATGGTCCGGAAGAGGACGCCGCCGACGAGCGTGCCCCCGGTCCAGATGCCGTAGATGCGTCCGGTGTCGTTCGCGGCCTTCTCCGCGTACGAGCGGAGGAAGGAGCGGGCGGAGTCCAGGTCGGCGACGAAGTCAGGCAGGACGATGTGCTGCCCGACGAATTCCCGCCCCCGGTCCATGTGGGTCAGGAACTCCTCGGCCTGCCAGGGCTCCAGGGGCCTCAGCTCGGCGTCGTCGTCACCCAGCGATATCGCGAACATCGTCGTCCCTCTCCTCCACGGCCGGCACCGTCACCCGCTGCGTAGGGATCTTCGCACGGGCGTCGGCGGCCTCGCGGCACTCGGGAGGTTCGATGCTGATCCGCGGCAGTCGGCGGTCGAGCCGGCGCGGCAGCCACCAGTTCGCGCCGCCGAGGAGGTGCATGAGGGCGGGGACGAGGAGGGTGCGGAGCACGAAGGCGTCCAGGGCGACCGCCGCCGCGAGCGCGATGCCGAACATCGCGATGACCCGGTCGCCGGAGAGGACGAAGGCGAGGAAGACGGAGATCATGATGACGGCGGCGGAGTTGATCACGCGGCTGGTCTCGGCGAGGCCGACCCGGACCGCCCGCCGGTTGTCGCCGGTCTCCAGCCACTCCTCGTACATCCGGCTGACCAGGAAGACCTGGTAGTCCATGGAGAGTCCGAAGAGGACGGAGACCATGATCACGGGCAGGAAGGGTTCGATCGGACCGGCGCTGCCCAGGCCCAGGAGTTCGCTCCCCCAGCCCCACTGGAAGATCGCCACGACGACGCCGAAGGCGCCGGCGACGGCCGCGACGTTCATGACGGCGGCCTTGAGCGGGATGCCGATCGAGCGGAAGGCGAGGAGGAGGAGCAGACAGCCGAGGGCGATGACGACGCCGACGAAGAGCGGGAGCTTGCCGACGATGATCTCGGCGAAGTCGTCGTACGAGGCGGTGAGACCGCCGACGTGGACGTCGAGGGAGGTGCCGGCCTCGGCCTTCGGGAGGACGTCCGTACGGAGCCGGTCGACGAGTTCGCTGGTGGCGCTGGACTGGGGTGAGGAGTCGGGGACGACGGTGAGGACGGCGGTGTCGCCCGAGCTGTTGTAGCTGACCGGGGAGACGGAGGCGACCCCGCGGGTGGCGGCGAGCGCGGCCGGCAACTGGTCGAGGGCGACCCGGTCGTCAGCACCGTCCAGCCCGGCGACGAGGGTGAGCGGGCCGTTGACGCCGGGGCCGAAGCCGTCGGCGATCAGGTCGTACGCCTTCCGCGTGGTCGCGGTGGCCGGGTTGTTGCCCTGGTCGGAGGTGCCGAGGTGGAGGGAGAACGTCGGCAGCGCCAGGACGCCCATGACGACGACGGCGACCAGGCCGAGGAGCTTGGGGTGCCGTTCGACGAAGGCGGACCAGCGGGCGGCGAAGCCGCTGGGCAGCTCGGGCTGCGGACCGTGCACGGCGAGCGCCCGCCGTTCGCGCCGGGACAGCGCCCGCGCCCCGATGAACGAGAGCAGCGCCGGGAGCAGGGTGACGGCGGCGGCGACCGTGAGGACCACGGTGAGGGAGGCGGCGATGGCGACGCCGTTGAGGAAGCCGAGCCGCAGGATCAGCATCCCGAGGAGGGCGATGCAGACGGTGGCGCCGGCGAAGACGACGGCACGTCCGGTGGTGGCGACGGCGGTCTCGGCGGCCTCGGCGACGGACAGGCCGCGTTTCAGGCCTCTGCGGTGACGGGTGACGATGAACAGGGCGTAGTCGATGCCGACGCCGAGGCCGACGAGCATGCCGAGCATGGGGGCGAAGTCGGCGACGGTCATCAGATGGCCGAGGAGCACGATCCCGGAGTAGGCGATGCCGACGCTGACGAGCGCGGTCGCGATGGGGAGCGCGGAGGCGGCGAGGGAGCCGAAGGCCAGGAAGAGCACGACGGCGGCGACGGCGACGCCGACGACTTCCGCGAGGTGCCCGCCGGTGGCCTCGGTGAGGGCGACGGCGCTGCCGCCGAGTTCGACCGAGAGTCCCTCGGGCTCGTTCGCCGCTGCCTTGGCCGTGTCGACGAGGGCGCGTGTCTGCGCCGGGGGGATGTCGTCGGCCTGCTCGTGGAACGTGACGGAGGCGTAGGCGGTGCGGCCGTCCTCGCTGACCTGGCCACGGGTGTCGCCGTAGGGCGAGGTGACGGCGGCGACGCCGGGCAGTGCGGCGACCTCGTCGAGCATCGCGGTGACGCGCCGTTCGACGGCGTCCGCGCGGACGCTGCCCCGGTCGGTGTGCCAGACGATGGTGCCGGTGTCGCCGCCGAGGCCGTCGAAGCCGCGGTCGAGGAGGGCGGTGGCACGACCGGACTCGGTGCCGGGCACCTCGTAGTCGTTGGAGTAGGCGCTGCCGGCGACGGCCGCCGCGGTGCCGACGCCGACGAGGGCGACGAGCCACAGGAGGACGGCGACGAGGCGGTGCGTGACGCACCACCGTGCGATGGCTGCCAAAGGACGTGCTCCCTGGGTGGTTCCTGGCTCTTCCACGGGAACGGCCCGAAGAGAACGCATGACCTACATGGGGCCCACTGTGGCAGTCAAACGTGATCGTTTGCCCGTTTCGTGTCGATACTCACAGGCGTACCCGGGAGGTGCGGGACCGAGGTCCTGGCCTCCCGGGCACAACGGCTCACCACGGGCGCTCAGCCGGAGACGCTCGCGCGGCCGTTCTCGATGTGCCCCATGAGCCGGCGGCGGAAGCCACCGGCCGCGGTCACCTCGATGTCGTACCAGCCGTGCGCGTCGGAAGCCGAGTGCACGACGGTACGGGTCCGGCCGGGCTTGACGGTGACCGTGCGGGTCCAGTCGCCGAGGTCGTCGGGGTCCACGTACCCCAGCGGTCGGACCGTGAAGGAGAGCGGCGCGGATCCGGTGTTGCGTACGGTGAGGTGCAGGTCACGGTCGTGGTGGTCGATCCGCGAGGCGAGTTCGGCGCCACCCGTCGCGGGCCCCTCGAACTCGCGGCGGAAGCCGTTGGGGCCGGTGATCGTGAAGCGGTAGTGATCACCCGGAACGGGGACGGTCCACTCCCCCGCGCCCCGGACGTCCTTGTGCTGCGGAACGGCGAACTCACCGGCGTACGGGTAGAGCGCGAAGTGCGCGCTCGCCTTCGCCCGGTTGCTGAGCGCGACCGTCACCGAACCGGCGCCCGTGGTCGCGGCGGCGTCCGGCTGGTACGGCAGGGGGCGGGCGCGGCGGACGCCGGGCTCCTGTGTCGGCATGTGCTGGACGGCCGGGGGCCGGGGCCGCCACCGGCCGGAGAACGGCGGGATCGGGCCCGGCTGCTCGACCTCGGGCAGCCGGCGGCCGCGCGTGAAGTCGAAGGCGGAGGTGAGGTCGCCGGTGACGGTCCTGCGCCAGGGGGTGATGAGGGGTTCCTGGATGCCCGTGAGCCGTTCCAGGAAACGGATCACCGAGGTGTGGTCGAAGGTCTCCGAGCAGACGTAGCCGCCGACCGACCAGGGCGAGACGACGAGCAGCGGCACACGGATGCCGAGGCCGGTGGGCAGTCCCTTCCACCGCTCGGCGGCTCCCGCCGGGTCGTCGGCGGACGGGACCGGCGGCGGCACGTGGTCGAAGAAGCCGTCGTTCTCGTCGTAGTTGATCAGGACGACCGTGTGGCGCCAGACGTCCGGGTGCGCGCCGAGGGCGTCGAGCACCTTGTAGACGAGGGTCGCGGAGGCGATCGGCGAGGAGGAGCCGGGGTGCTCGGAGTCGATCGCGGAGGGCACGAGGTACGAGACCTCGGGGAGGGTGCCGGCGGCGACGTCGGCGCGGAAGGCGTCGGCGAGGGTGCCGCTCTCGACGCGGCGCAGACCGCGCTCGAAGAGGGAGCGCTCCGCCGCGGTGAGGGTGGCGACGCCCTCCTCCAGGAGGCCCAGGAGACGGGTGCGGCCGGCGGCGTCGTCGGTGTCGCGGACGGCGGCGTAGAAGGACTCCATGAAGGTGTGCCCGCCGGTCCTCGCGAGCGCCTTGCGGGCGATCTGCTTGAAGCTGGTGAAGAACTCGATGTTGTTGTCGGTGAAGTTCTCCCACTCGGTGTACGTCTTCCAGCTGCGCCCGGCGGCTTCGAGGCGCTCGGCGTAGGTGGACCAGCCGTAGCCGGGGTGGGTGCCCTCGGCGTACGCGGCGTTGGTGACGGCGCGGCTGCCGTCGGCCTCGTAGCCGGTCCAGCCGGACCAGAGGTGGTTGCGGTTGGGGCTGGTGGAGGTGTGGATGGACGAGTGGTAGGCGTCGCAGATGGTGAAGGTGTCGGCGAGCTCGTAGTGCAGGGGGAGGTCCTGCCGGTCGTAGTACGCCATGGTGGCGGCGGTCTTGGCCGAGACCCATCCGTCCATCCAGCCGTCGCGCCAGGCCTTGGCGCCGCCGCTCCAGGAGTGGTCGAGGTCGCCTATGTACTGGAGGTCCTTCTTCTGGGTCTCGGCGGCGCCGCGGATCGGGAAGGGCAGCACGGTCCGGCCGAGGGCGGCGGGCTGTTCGAACACCGGCTTGCCGGAGGGGAGTTCGACGGCGTTGCGGTCGCCGAATCCGCGGACGCCGCGGAGGGTGCCGAAGTAGTGGTCGAAGGAGCGGTTCTCCTGCATCAGGATCACCACGTGCCGGACCGCCGACATCCCTCCCGCCGGGGGCTCCGCGGCCATCGCGGCCTGCAGCGACGGCGGAAGCAGCGAGCCGGCCGCGGCGGCGCCGAGGGCGCCTCCGCCCAGTGCGAGGAGCCTTCTGCGGGACATCTCGGATGACAAGACCGACCTCCAGTCGACGGCCAATGGTTCGCCTTCGAGCCATTGGGTGGTACGCCGGGGACGGTAGTGAGACGCGGTGACGGCGAGAAGACCCGACGGGGGCGCTGCGGTGAACGTCCAAGAGGAGGCGCCGGAAGTCCAAGAGGTTTCCGGCCATGATCACACCCCATGGGCGAGCCGCCCGCTCCTCCAGCGGTAGCCGGACACGGGGACGGCCCCGCACCGGAGTTCCC
>NZ_JBHXSA010000015.1:0-100539 GCF_042716475.1 Streptomyces sp. NPDC058671
CGCGCCCCTCCTGCGCCGGCCGCACCCCCCGACGCGGCCCTACTTGCGCGGCGCCCACGACCGACCGGTCGTGGGCCCCTCTCCCGTACGCCTACAGGTACTTCTTCAGCTCCCGCCGCGCCAGCGACCGCTGGTGCACCTCGTCCGGCCCGTCCGCGAGCTTCAGCGTCCGCGCCGCCGCCCACAGCTCGGCCAGCGGGAAATCCTGCGACACCCCGCCCGCACCGTGCGCCTGCACGGCCTTGTCGATGATGTCGACGACCGCCCGGGGGGTCGCGATCTTGATGGCCTGGATCTCGGCGTGGGCGCCACGGTTGCCGACGGTGTCCATCAGCCAGGCCGTCTTCAGGACGAGGAGCCGCAGCTGCTCGATCGTCACCCGCGCGTCCGCGATCCAGTTCTGTACGACGCCCTGCTGGGCGAGCGTCTTGCCGAAGGCGGTACGGGAGACCGCGCGCCGGCACATCAGCTCGACGGCCCGCTCGGCCATCCCGATGAGCCGCATGCAGTGGTGGATGCGACCGGGGCCGAGCCGCGCCTGCGCGATGGCGAAGCCGCCGCCCTCCTCGCCGATCAGGTTCGCGGCCGGGACCCGGACCCCGTCGAAGACCACCTCGGCGTGCCCGCCGTGGGAGTGGTCCTCGTACCCGTACACCCGCATCGCGCGCCGCACCTCCACACCGGGGGTGTCGCGCGGGACGAGGATCATCGACTGCTGCCGGCGGATGTCGGCGCCGTCGGGGTCGGTCTTGCCCATGACGATGAAGATGCCGCAGTCCGGGTTCATGGCCCCGGAGATGTACCACTTGCGGCCGTCGACGACGTACGAGTCGCCGTCGCGCCGGATCCGCGTCTCGATGTTCGTCGCGTCGGAGGACGCCACCTCGGGCTCGGTCATCGCGAACGCCGAGCGGATCTCGCCCGCGAGGAGCGGCTCCAGCCACTGCTTCCTCTGCGCCTCGTCGCCGAACTGGGCGAGCAGCTCCATGTTCCCGGTGTCGGGGGCGGCGCAGTTGAGGGCGGTGGGGGCCAGGTGGGGGCTGCGGCCGGTGATCTCGGCGAGCGGCGCGTACTGGAGGTTGGTGAGCCCGGCCCCGTACTCGGCGTCCGGAAGGAAGAGGTTCCAGAGGCCCTGCCGCTTGGCCTCGGCCTTCAGCTCCTCCACGACCGCCGGGGTGTCCCAGGGCGAGGCGAGCAGGGCGCGCTGTTCCTCGGCGGTCTCCTCGGCCGGGTACACATGCGCGTCCATGAAGGCGAGGAGCTTCGCGCGGAGCTCCTCGGTGCGCGCGTCGTAGGCGAAGTCCATGTGGTTCAACCCTCCTGAAGGGTGGTCAGGCCGTGCTCGATGAAGACGGGGACGAGGTCGCCGATGCGGTCGAAGCCGGCGCCGACGGTCTGCCCGAGGGTCCAGCGGTAGTGGATGCCCTCCAGGATCACGGCGAGCTTGAACCAGGCGAAGGCGGTGTACCAGGCGAGGGCGGAGGTGTCGCGGCCGGAGCGGGTCGCGTAGCGCTCGACGAGTTCGGCGGCGCTCGGGTGCCCGGGGGCCGTGGCGGTCGTGGAGACGGGGGAGTCCGGCAGGTCCAGCGGCGTGCTGTACATGACGAGCAGGCCGAGGTCGGTGAGCGGGTCGCCGAGGGTGGACATCTCCCAGTCGAGGACGGCCCGGATGCGGTCGTCCCCGTCGATGAGCACGTTGTCGAGCCGGTAGTCGCCGTGGATCACCGTGGGCGCCGGGGACACCGGGAGCGATCGGCCGAGGGCGGCGTGCAGCTCGTCGATCCCCGCGAGGTCCCGGCCGCGTGAGGCGTCGAGCTGCTTGCCCCAGCGGCGCAGCTGCCGGTCGAGGAAGCCTTCGGGGCGCCCGAAGTCGCCGAGTCCGACGGCGGCCGGGTCCACGGCGTGCAGGTCGACGAGGGTGTCGACCAGGCCGAGGACGGCGGCACGGGTGCGCTCGGGGCCCAGCGAGGCGAGTTCACCGGCCGAGCGGTACGGGGTGCCCTCGACGAACTCCATGACGTAGAAGGGCGCCCCGAGGACGGAGTCGTCCTCGCACAGCAGCAGCGTCTCCGGGACGGGTACGGCGGTGGTGTGCAGGGCGCTGATGACGCGGTGCTCGCGCCGCATGTCGTGGGCGGTGGCGAGGACGTGGCCGAGCGGCGGCCGGCGGACGACCCAGCGTCCGGTGCCGTCGGTCACGACGTACGTCAGGTTCGACCGGCCGCCCTCGATCAGCCGGGCTTCGAGGGGGCCGGACACCAGGCCGGGGCGCTCGCGGTCGAGGAAGCGGCGCAGCTGCTCGGGGTCGAGGCCTGGCGGCGGGGCGGAACTCATACGTGCGTACCTCCGGATCGGCTTCGGTCGGCGTTCATGATGACCGACCAGTCGGTATGTCGTCCAGAGGGGCGCGGGGAAAGCGGACGGCCGACTTGCGGTCGACGCTGTCAGCGGTCTGTCCACGGGTCGCGTTCCTGAATAGGGTTCACATATGGATGCGAAGCTGATCGTCGACGAAGTCCGGCTCACCCCGATCCTCATCTCCGACCCGCCACTCCTGAACGTCCAGGGAGTGCACCAGCCCTACACCCCCCGGCTGGTGGTCGAAGTGATCACTCGGGGAGGCGTCAGCGGCCTCGGGGAGACCTACGGCGACACCGTCTACCTGGACCTCGCCCGGCCCCTGGCCGAAGCGCTGCCGGGGCATGCGGTCACGGACGTGAACACCCTCTTCGCCCTGGCGGCGACGACCGATCCGGCCGTCGGCGACGGGGAGGCGGAGGCGGGCGTCGACGCAGCCGGGCTGCGCGGGGTCCGGACCGCTGACAAGCTCCGCCTCTCCGTCGTCTCCGCCTTCGAGACCGCCTGCCTCGACGCGCTCGGCAGGACCCTCGGTCTCCCCGTCCACGCCCTGCTCGGCGGCAAGGTCCGTGACAGCGTCGAGTACAGCGCCTACCTCTTCCACCGCTGGGCCGAGCACCCGGCCGCGGACGGCCGGGACCGGCCGACGGACGACTGGGGCCCGGCCCTCGACCCCGCCGGAATCGTCGCCCAGGCCCGCCGCTTCGAGCGCCTCCACGGCTTCAGGTCCTTCAAACTCAAGGGCGGGGTCTTCGAGCCCGAGCGGGAGATCGCCGCTATCCGCGCGCTGGCCGAGGCGTTCCCCGGCCGCCCGCTCCGGCTCGACCCCAACGGCGCCTGGTCGGTGGAGACCTCGCTGGCCGTGGCCCGCGAACTCGGCGGCGTACTGGAGTACCTGGAGGATCCCGCGAGCGGCACCGACGCCATGGCCGAGATCGCCGCCCGCACCGACGTGCCCCTCGCCACCAACATGTGCGTGACCACCTTCGAGGAGGTCCCGGAGGCCTTCGCGAAGGGGGCGGTACGGATCGTCCTCTGCGACCACCACTACTGGGGCGGCCTGGGGCGCACCCGTGAACTCGCCGCGCTCTGCCGGACGTACGGCGTCGGGCTCTCCATGCACTCCAACACCCACCTGGGCATCAGCCTCGCCGCCATGACCCAGGTCGCCGCCACCCTGCCCGAACTGCACCACGCCTGCGACACCCACTACCCGTGGCAGACCGAGGACGTCGTCACCACCCGCCCCGTCTTCAGGGACGGACGGCTCACCGTCTCCGACGCCCCCGGCCTCGGCGTCGATCTCGACCGCGCCGCACTCGCCACCCTGCACCGCCGCTGGCTCGACGACGACGGCACCCTGCGGAACCGGAACGACAAGGCGGCGATGCACAGGGCGGACCCCGACTGGACCCAGGGCAGCTGGTGACCCCAAGGGCCTCACCCGCCCCGGCCGCCCCCGCTCGCCCACCGGACCCGCGCCCACCGGGGCCCCACAACGCGTCAGCCGCCGTCGGGCTGGACGAAGGCATGGACGTGCGGAGCCCGCGCGATCACCTGGGAATCGATGGCGGACACCGGAGTTCCCCCGGACGAGAGCCCGACGGGACGGGGGAAGAATGCCGGTCGGCCGGTACCGGGGAAAGCCGGGACCGCACGCCGGTCGGGCCCCGCCCGGCGCCGGTCACCAGATCATCGCCGCCCCGAAGACGGCGAGCGCGATCGTGCACCCGGTCGCCAGCACGGCGCCCCGGGACGAGAGGGGACGCGGCCTCGCCGCGCTCAGGGACCGGATCCGCCGGTGGGAGACGGCCAGGAAGCCGATCCACACCAGTGCCGACAGCGCGAGTCCGGTCAGCCCCAGCGCCGTGGCGTCGTCGTGGACGGCCAGTTTGACGGCGAGGACCGCCACCACCGTGCACGACAGGGTCGTACGCCGCCACGCGAGCCGCGTCCGCTCCGGCTGGAGCCCGGGATCGCGCACGTCCCCCTCCGCGTCCCCCGCGTCACCGGCGTGATTCCCCCCGGCCCCCGTATCGCGGGCGTCCGTCACCGCTCCGCCCAGCCGAAGAGCACGACCACCACCATCGCGAGCGCCACCACCGCCACCGCGAGGCTCAGCACGGCGGGGAACCGGGACCCGGGCAGGTCCTCGCCGCGCCGCATGGCCCGCTCGCAGCGCACCCAGTGGTTCACGGCCCGCAGCGCGCACAGCACCCCGGCCGCGAGCAGTGTGAGCGCGAGCCCGACCCGTACGCCCCAGCGCAGGTCCGGCAGGAACTGGTCCACGGCGAATCCGCCGCCGACCAGGGCGAGCGCGGTCCGGATCCAGGCGAGGAAGGTCCGCTCGTTGGCGAGGGAGAAACGGTAGTCGGGGGTCTCTCCCTCGTCCCGGATGCGCTGCGGGGCGAACCACAGCCGCAGGCTCTGTACGAAGTCGCTCACACGTGCACCCTAGCGGTCGGCCGAGCGGCCCGGCCGGGGTCCGCCGCCCGCCTCCAGGACCCGCAGCCGCTCGTACGCGGCGAGTCCGTCCGGCACCCACTCCCAGCTGCCGAGCCGCTCCGCCAGCTCCCCGTCGGTGAGGAAGCCGTGCCAGGCGACCTCCTCCACCTGCGGGTCGACGGGCAGCTCGCAGCGGACCTCGTAGACCGCCGACCACCACTTCCCGGCCACGCCCTCGGAGTCGTACAGGAAACGCAGGACCGGTTCGGGGCGGGGCAGTCCGGAGACCCCGAGCTCCTCCTCCGCCTCCCGCAGCGCGGCCTCGTCGTAGGACTCTCCCGCGCCGACGACCCCGCCGACGAACATGTCGTACCGGGAGGGGAAGACGAGCTTGGTCGGGGTCCTGCGGTGGACGAAGACCCGGCCCTCGGCGTCCCGGACCCGGACGAAGACGCAGCGGTGGATCAGGCCGCGCGCGTACACCTCACCGCGCGGGGCCCGTCCGATCACCCGGTCGTGCTCGTCGACGACATCGAGAATCTCTTCGGCGGCGCTCATGCCGCCATCCAAGCAAACGAGCTCTCGGACCCGGCGCGCCAAGCCGTGTCCGAGCGTCGGCGCGGTCGGCAGGCGAAAGCCGGAACGGGGTCGGAGCGGCCAAACGGTTGACTGGATACATCCGTGTATCCAAGATGCGGTCCATGTCCTACGACGCTGATGTGATCGTGATCGGGGCCGGCCTCGCCGGGCTCGTCGCCACCGCCGAGCTGGTCGACGCCGGCCGCACCGTGATCCTGCTCGACCAGGAACCCGAACAGTCCCTCGGAGGCCAGGCCCACTGGTCCTTCGGCGGCCTCTTCCTGGTCGACTCGCCCGAGCAGCGCAGGATGCGCGTCAAGGACAGCCACGCCCTCGCCCTCCAGGACTGGTACGGCACCGCGGGCTTCGACCGGGCCGAGGACCACTGGCCGAGGAAGTGGGCCGAGGCGTACGTCGACTTCGCCGCCGGCGAGAAGCGTTCCTGGCTCCACGCGCGCGGGGTGCGCTTCTTCCCCGTCGTCGGCTGGGCCGAGCGCGGCGGATACGACGCCACCGGCCACGGCAACTCCGTACCCCGTTTCCACATCACCTGGGGTACGGGCCCCGGCCTCGTCGCCCCCTTCGAGCGCAAGGTCCGGGAGGGCGTCGCCCGGGGCCTCGTCCAGCTCCGCTTCCGCCACCGTGTCACCGCCCTCGGCCGCACCGCGGGAGCCGTCGACACCGTCACCGGCGACATCCTGGAACCCTCCGCCGCCGCCCGCGGCACCGCCAGCACCCGCACGCCCGTCGGCACCTTCGACCTGCGCGCCCAGGCCGTGATCGTCACCTCCGGCGGTATCGGCGGCAACCACGACCTGGTCCGCGCGCAGTGGCCGGAGCGCCTGGGCACCCCGCCCGCCCGGATGCTCTCCGGGGTCCCCGCCCACGTCGACGGACTGATGCTCGGCATCGCCGAGAAGGCTGGCGCCCGCCACATCAACCGCGACCGGATGTGGCACTACACCGAGGGCATCGAGAACTGGAACCCCATCTGGGCCCGGCACGGCATCCGCATCCTGCCCGGACCGTCCTCGCTCTGGCTGGACGCCACCGGCAAGCGGCTGCCCGTCCCGCTGTTCCCCGGCTTCGACACCCTCGGCACCCTCGAACACATCACGCGGACCGGCCACGACCACACCTGGTTCGTCCTCGACAAGAGGATCATCGGCAAGGAGTTCGCCCTCTCCGGCTCCGAACAGAACCCCGACCTCACCGGCAAGTCGATCCGCGACGTCATCGGCCGCGCCCGCGCCGACGTGCCGAAGCCGGTGCAGGCGTTCATGGACAAGGGCGTCGACTTCGTCGTCGAGAACGACCTCTCCGCCCTGGTCCAGGGCATGAACGCGCTCACCGACGAGCCGCTGATCGACGAGGCCGCCCTCCGCCGCGAGATCACCGCCCGCGACCGCGAGATCGCCAACCCCTTCACCAAGGACCTCCAGGTCACGGCGATGCGAGGCGCCCGCAGGTACCTGGGCGACAGGCTCATCCGCACGGCGACCCCGCACCGCATCCTCGACCCCGAGGCGGGCCCGCTGATCGCCGTCCGCCTCAACATCCTCACCCGCAAGTCCCTCGGCGGCCTGGAGACCGACCTCGACTCCCGCGTCCTGACCGAGGGCGGCGAGCCGCTGGAGGGCCTGTACGCGGCGGGCGAGGCGGCCGGCTTCGGCGGCGGCGGGGTCCACGGCTACCGCTCCCTCGAAGGCACCTTCCTCGGCGGCTGCGTCTTCTCGGGCCGCGCGGCGGGCCGCGCGGCGGCGAGAGCGGTGGCCTGAGGGGCATCAGGGGCGGGGCGGCGCCCGCGAACGCCCGCTCCGCCCCTGAGCCCTACAGCACCAGCGACAGCAGCAGCACGAACACGATCCCGACGACCGAGATGATCGTCTCCATCACCGACCAGGTCTTGATCGTCTGGCCGACGGTCATACCGAAGTACTCCTTCACCAGCCAGAACCCGGCGTCGTTCACATGGCTGAAGAAGAGCGAACCCGCACCGATCGCCAGCACGAGCAGCGCCGTCTCGCTCGTCGACATGCCCGCCGCGAGCGGGGCGACCAGCCCGGCGGCCGAGATCGTCGCCACGGTCGCGGAACCCGTCGCCAGCCGGATGGCGACCGCGATCAGCCAGGCGAGGAGCAGCGCCGGGACGGACCAGTTCTCGGAGAACTCCAGGATCATCCGGCCCACGCCGATGTCGATGAGGGTCTGCTTGAAGCCGCCGCCCGCGCCGACGATCAGCAGCACGCCCGCGATGGGCGCGAGGGACTTCTCGACGGTCGAGGACAGCCGGTCCTTGGTGAAGCCGGCCGCGCGGCCCAGCGTGAACAGGGCCATTATGACGGCGGCGAGCAGCGCGATCAGCGGGGAGCCGATGACGTCGGTGACCTTCTGGACGCCGTTCTCCGGGTCGTCGACCACGATGTCGACGAGCGCCTTGACCAGCATCAGGACGACGGGCAGCAACACGGTCGCGACGGTGACGCCGAAGCCGGGACGCTTCTCCAGGTCCTCGGAGGGCCGGGCCGGGATCATGTGCTCGGGCGCCGGGACGTCCACCCAGCGGGCGGCGTACCGGGAGAACACCGGACCGGCGATGATCACGGTCGGAACGGCGACGACCAGTCCGAGGGCCAGGGTGACGCCCAGGTTCGCGCCGACCGCGTCGATCGCGACGAGCGGGCCGGGGTGCGGCGGGATCAGTCCGTGCATGACGGACAGGCCGGCCAGGGCCGGGATGCCGATCCGCATCAGGGAGTAGTTCCCCCGCTTGGCGACCATGAGGACCACCGGGATCAGCAGCACGATGCCGACCTCGAAGAAGAGCGGCAGACCGATCACGGAGGCGATGAGGACCATCGCCCAGGGCATGGCCTTGCCCCCGGCCCTGGCCAGGATCGTGTCGACGATCTGGTCGGCGCCGCCCGAGTCGGCGAGGAGCTTGCCGAGGATCGCGCCGAGGGCGATCAGCACGCCCACGCCGGCGACGGTGCTGCCGAGCCCGGCCGTGAAGGACTTGATGGTGTCGGCGAGCGGCGCCCCGGCGAACGTGCCGAGCGCGAGCGAGCCGATGGTCAGTGCCAGGAACGCGTGCAGTTTGAACCTGGTGATGAGCAGGACGATGACGGCGATGCCGGCGAGCACGGCGATCCCGAGCTGGGCGTTGCCCGCCGAGGTGATCGGTTCGGCGGCGTCCGCTGCCAGCATCTCGACGTGGAGACTGGGCACGGTGGAGTCCTTCGTGCGAGCGGGGGAACGGGGACGGACGAGAGGTCAGCGGGCCAGGCCGCGCAGGGCGGCGACGGCGCGGGCGGCGATGTCCTCGGGGGTGCCGGAGACGTCGACCGCGACACCGGTCTCGTCGTCCTCCAGCGGTTGCAGGGTGGCGAACTGGGAGTCGAGGAGCGCCGTCGGCATGAAGTGGCCCG
The DNA here is from genome assembly GCF_042716475.1 of Streptomyces sp. NPDC058671. Classification (NCBI taxonomy): domain Bacteria; kingdom Bacillati; phylum Actinomycetota; class Actinomycetes; order Kitasatosporales; family Streptomycetaceae; genus Streptomyces; species Streptomyces sp. NPDC058671. Next base: position 8,811 of record NZ_JBHXSA010000015.1, read on the forward strand.
TGCGGGAGCCCATGCGCCGCTCGATGAGTTCCCGGTCGCCGGTCAGATGGAGGAAGACCACGCCGGGGGCCGCGGCGCGCAGGCGGTCCCGGTACGCGCGCTTCAGCGCGGAGCCGCTCACCACGCCGCCGAGCCCGGCCCGGTCGTGCGCCCAGGCGCCGATGGCGTCGAGCCAGGGCCCCCGGTCGGTGTCGTCCAGGGGGACGCCGGCCGACATCTTGGCCACGTTCGCCGCCGGGTGGAAGTCGTCGCCCTCCCCGTACGGAAGGCCGAGCGCTTCGGCGACCAGCTGACCGATCGTGGTCTTGCCGGTCCCGGCGACGCCCATCACGACGACGACTGTCCTTGTGCCGGGCTGCGGGGTGGTGCTCATGGGGGTGCCTCGCTGTCTTCTTCGACATCGATCCGTCGTGCTCATGAAACCCATGGGGTACGACGTATTCAAGAGGCTGTGACTAAAAAGTAGTACTTTTAATTCGCGGGCTGATCACCCGGCCGGGCCCGCATAGGCTTGCCACCATGACGACACCGGCCCGGGGACTCCACTCCCACGTCCTCGCCACCCTGGGTCTCGCGATCACCGCCGGGGAGTACCCGCCCGGCACGGTGCTGCGCACCGACGAGGTAGCCCAGCGCTTCGACGTCTCCCGGACGGTGGTCCGCGAGGTCGTCCGCGTCCTGGAGTCCATGCGCCTCGTCGAGTCCCGCCGCCGCGTCGGCGTGACCGTCCTCCCCACCGCCAGCTGGAACGTCTACGACCCCCAGGTCATCCGCTGGCGCCTGGCCGGCGCCGACCGCCCCCGTCAGCTCCGCTCACTCACCGTCCTGCGCTCGGCCGTGGAGCCCGTCGCCGCCGGCCTGGCCGCGGAGAACGCCACCCCGGGCCAGTGCCGCGAGCTCACCGAGCACGCCCTCGGGCTCGTCGCCACGTCGCGCGGCCGGCGCCTGGAGGAGTACCTCGTCCACGACATCGCCTTCCACCGGGTCGTGCTCGACGCCTCCGGCAACGAGATGTTCGCCCGCCTCGGCGACGTCGTCGCCGAGGTCCTCACCGGCCGCACCCACCACCACGTGATGTTCGAGGACCCCGACCCGGCGGCCGTCACCCTCCACGTCCAGGTCGCCGAGGCCGTCCGGGAGCGGGACGCGGCCCGCGCGGAGGAGCTCACCCGACAGATCGCGGTCGGCGCCCTCCACGAGCTGGACGTCCTGGCCCCCTGAGGGCCCCGGGCGTCCACCGGACCCCGTACGGGCTCAAGCTCTGAACTAGCTCAAATATGGGCGTTCAGTGACATGCGCCACAGTCAGGTGGCACCCGTTGCCGTGAGGATGTCCGCTGGCCGTGCCGGGAAGACCCCCACGAGGCACGGCCGGGTACCGCACAGCCCCCTCACGAAGGCGAACAACTCCATGAGTGACCGTGTCACCGCGGCCGACCCGCTGTCCGCCGCTCCGGCGAACCCGGCCGCCCCCCACGTCGACGCCGGCGACGCCGGATACCGCAAGGACCTCAAGTCCCGGCACGTCAACATGATCGCCATCGGCGGCGCCATCGGCACCGGCCTCTTCCTCGGCGCCGGCGGCCGGATGTCCCAGGCCGGGCCCTCCCTCTTCATCGCCTACGCCGTCTGCGGCGTCTTCGCCTTCCTCGTGGTGCGGGCCCTCGGTGAGCTGGTGCTCTACCGCCCCTCCTCCGGCGCCTTCGTCTCCTACGCCCGTGAGTTCATGGGCGAGAAGGGCGCCTACACGGCCGGCTGGCTGTACTTCCTGAACTGGTCGACCACCGCCGTCGCCGACATCACCGCGGCCGCCACCTACGCCCACTTCTGGGCGATGTTCAGCGACGTCCCGCAGTGGATCCTCGCCCTGATCGCCCTCGCGGTCGTCCTCGCCGCCAACCTCATCTCCGTGAAGTACTTCGGCGAGATGGAGTTCTGGTTCGCGATCGTCAAGGTCGGCGCCCTCGTCGTCTTCATGCTCATCGGCATCTTCCTCATCGTGACCTCGCACGACATCGGCGGCCACACCCCCGGCCTCGCCACGGTCAGCGACAACGGCGGCATCTTCCCCAGCGGCGTCATGCCGATGCTGCTGCTCATCCAGGGCGTCGTCTTCGCCTACGCCTCCGTCGAACTCTGCGGCGTCGCCGCGGGCGAGACCGAGAACCCCGAGAAGATCATGCCGAAGGCGATCAACTCGATCATGTGGCGCGTCGGCCTCTTCTACGTCGGCTCGGTCATCCTGCTCGCCCTGCTGCTGCCGTACACGGCCTACTCGGGCGACCAGAGCCCCTTCGTCACCGTCTTCGACAAGCTGGGCGTCCCCGGCGCCGCCGGCGTGATGAACCTCGTCGTCCTCACGGCCGCCCTCTCCAGCCTCAACTCGGGCCTGTACTCCACCGGCCGCATCCTGCGCTCCATGTCGCTCGCCGGCTCCGCGCCCAGGTTCACCGGCGTCATGAACAAGGGCGGCGTGCCCTACGGCGGCATCCTGCTCACCGCCGGCTTCGGCGTCCTCGGCGTCGGCCTCAACTACTTCATGCCCGACGACGCCTTCGAGCTGGTCCTGAACTTCGCCTCCATCGGCATCATCGGCACCTGGGCCATGATCATGGTCTGCTCGCTGCTCTTCTGGCGCCGCGCCCAGGAAGGCAGGGTCACCCGCCCCGGCTACAACCTGCCCTGGGCCCCGTACACCCAGATCGTGACCCTGGGCTTCCTCGGCTCCGTCCTCGTCCTCATGTGGATGGACGGCGGGGTCGGCCGCACCACCGTCGCCTGCCTGCCGCTGATCGCCGCGGCCCTCGTCGGCGGCTGGTTCCTGGTCCGCCGCCGGGTCCGTACGACCGCCGCGGCCGGCCGGGGCTGACCGCCCCCGCACGCCGTACGACGAGACCCCCGCGGGCACGGCCTGCGGGGGTCTCGCCTCTTGTCAGGAGATAGTGGTACGCAGGAGCCTTACAAGATCCGGTCGGAGGAAGGGAAGTTCGCGATGCCACAGCACGTCCAGGGGGTCATCGCCCCCGGCAGGGACGAACCGGTACGGGTCGAGACCATCGTCATCCCCGACCCCGGCCCCGGCGAGGCCGTCGTGAAGATCCAGGCCTGCGGCGTCTGCCACACCGATCTCCACTACAAGCAGGGCGCCATCAACGACGAGTTCCCCTTCCTCCTCGGCCACGAGGCCGCCGGAGTCGTCGAGTCGGTCGGCGAGGGCGTCACCGACGTGACCCCGGGCGACTTCGTGATCCTCAACTGGCGTGCGGTCTGCGGCACCTGCCGCGCCTGCCTCCGCGGCCGCCCCTGGTACTGCTTCGACACCCACAACGCGAAGCAGCGCATGACCCTCCTCGACGGCACGGAGCTGTCCCCGGCCCTCGGCATCGGCGCCTTCGCCGAGAAGACCCTCGTCGCCGCCGGCCAGTGCACCAGGGTGGACCCCGCCGTCGCCCCCGAGGTCGCGGGCCTCCTCGGCTGCGGCGTGATGGCCGGCATCGGCGCCGCCCTCAACACCGGGAACGTCGGCCGCGGCGACACCGTCGCCGTCATCGGCTGCGGCGGCGTCGGCGACGCGGCGATCGTCGGTTCCCGCCTCGCCGGAGCCGCCAGGATCATCGCCGTCGACATCGACGACCGGAAGCTGGAGACCGCGAGGACGATGGGCGCGACCCACACCGTCAACTCCCGCTCCACCGACCCCGTCGAGGCGATCCGCGAACTCACCGGCGGCTTCGGCGCCGACGTCGTCATCGAGGCCGTCGGCCGCCCCGAGACGTACCGACAGGCCTTCTACGCCCGCGACCTCGCCGGCACCGTCGTCCTCGTCGGCGTCCCCACCCCCGACATGCAGCTCGAACTCCCGCTCCTCGACGTCTTCGGCCGCGGCGGCGCGCTCAAGTCCTCCTGGTACGGCGACTGCCTGCCCTCCCGCGACTTCCCCATGCTCGTCGACCTGCACCAGCAGGGCCGCATCGACCTCGCCGCCTTCGTCACCGAGACCATCGGCCTCGGCGGCGTCGAGAAGGCCTTCGCCCGCATGCACGAGGGCGACGTCCTGCGCTCGGTGGTGGTGCTGTGATGGCCGCCCGCATCGACCACCTCGTCACCTCCGGCACGTTCAGCCTCGACGGCGGCACCTGGGACGTCGACAACAACGTCTGGATCGTCGGCGACGACACCGAGGCCATCGTCATCGACGCCGCCCACGACGCCCCCGCCATCCTCGCCGCGCTCGACGGCCGCGCCCTGCGCGCCATCGTCTGCACCCACGCCCACGACGACCACATCGACGCCGCCCCGGCGCTCGCGGCAGCCACCGGCGCCCGCATCCTGCTCCACCCCGCCGACCTGCCGCTGTGGAAGCAGACCCACCCCGACCACAGTCCCGACGGCGACCTCGCCGACGGCCAGGTCCTCACCATCGCCGGCACCGACCTCACGGTCCTCCACACTCCGGGCCACGCCCCCGGAGCGGTCTCCCTCCACGCCCCCGACCTGGGCACGGTCTTCACGGGCGACACCCTCTTCCAGGGCGGCCCGGGCGCCACCGGCCGGTCCTTCTCCGACTTCCCGACGATCGTCGACTCGATCCGGGAGAAGCTCCTCACCCTGCCACCGGAGACGGTGGTACGGACCGGCCACGGCGACACCACCACGATCGGCGCCGAGGCCCCGCACCTGGAGGAATGGATCAAGCGAGGCCACTGAGAGCCGACCGGCTCTCGAAGCTCCTCGCCACACCCGTGAACGGGTCGGTGAACTCCAGCGTCCGCGCCAGCAGTTGCAGCGGACGCGAGAAGTCCTCCGGCCCGTCCGCGCGGACCTCCGGATAGAGCGGATCGTGCAGGATCGGCAGCCCCAGCGCGTTCATGTGCACCCGCAGCTGATGCGTCCGCCCGGTCTCCGGCACCAGCCGGTAGCGCCCGAGCCCGCCCCGCCGTTCCACGAGCGCGATCCGGCTCTCGCTGTTCGGCTCGCCCGGCACCTCCCGGGCGGCCATCACCCCGCGCTCCTTCTCGATCCGGCTCCGCACGGTCACCGGCAGCGCGACCGCCGGATCGTACGGCGCCACCGCCTCGTACTCCTTGCGCACGAGCCGGTCCCGGAACAGCGTCTGGTACGCCCCCCGGTCCTCCGGCCGTACGACGCAGAGCACCAGCCCCGCGGTCAGCCGGTCGAGCCGGTGCGCGGGCTGGAGCTGCGGAAGGCCCAGCTCCCGCCGCAGCCGCGCGAGCGCGGTCTCCGTCACGTGCCGCCCCCGGGGCATCGTCGCGAGGAAGTGCGGCTTGTCCGCGACCACGATCCGCTCGTCGCGGTGCACCACCCCGACGGGAAAGGGCACCGGTGTCTCGGCGGGAAACTCCCGATGGAACCAGACATAGCGCCCCGCGGTGTACGGGTCGTCCCCGCCGACGGGGCCGTCCGTCCCCACGAAACGGCCCCTCAGCAGCATGTCCTCGACCCGCCCGGCACCGATGGCGCCCGAGTACCGGGCGAGCAGGTGCTCCCGTACGGTCCCCCAGACCCCCTCGGGATCCTCGGGCAACCGCACCCGCACCGGATCGATGCCCTCCCGCTGGGGGAGGGGAGAGGAGGGAGCCTTGGATCTGCGTCGCACCGGGTCCTACCGCCGTAACGAGAAAGACCCCACATCATGTGGGGTCTTTCGCTGGTGTCCGAGGGGGGACTTGAACCCCCACGCCCGATAAAGGGCACTAGCACCTCAAGCTAGCGCGTCTGCCATTCCGCCACCCGGACAAGGTGTCTGTCTTCCTGGCCGCTGGGCCCTTCCGACGAGGAAAACCATAGCAAACATTCGGGGTGGCCGATCACCACCCCCGGTGGGCCCCTGTCATGTGACAGAAGCATGGCGGCCGAGGGCCGCCCTTGGGCGGGAAGGAGGACGCGCGCGAGGATGGGGCGAGCACCGAAGCAATCACGTGGGGCACGTAGTGGGAGGAAGCAGCGTGAGCGAGTCGAACACCGGCCGAACCGTCACCGCCGAGAACGAGGTCGTGGACCTCTGTCGCGACCTCATCCGTATCGACACCAGCAACTACGGCGACCACTCCGGACCGGGCGAGCGCGCGGCGGCCGAGTACATCGCCGAGAAGCTCGCGGAGGTCGGACTCGAACCGAAGATCATCGAGTCGCACCGGGGGCGGGCCTCCACCGTCGCCCGCATCGAGGGCGAGGACCCGTCGCGGCCGGCCCTCCTCATCCACGGCCACACCGACGTCGTCCCGGCCAACGCCGAGGACTGGACGCATCACCCCTTCTCCGGGGAGATCGCCGACGGCTGCGTCTGGGGCCGCGGCGCCGTCGACATGAAGGACATGGACGCGATGACCCTCGCGGTCGTACGGGACCGGCTGCGCAGCGGCCGCAAGCCCCCGCGCGACATCGTCCTCGCCTTCCTCGCCGACGAGGAGGCCGGCGGCACCTACGGCGCGCGACACCTGGTCGACCACCACCGGGACCTCTTCGACGGGGTCACCGAGGCCATCGGCGAGGTCGGCGGCTTCTCCTTCACCGTCAACGAGAACCTGCGCCTCTACCTGGTCGAGACGGCCCAGAAGGGCATGCACTGGATGCGGCTCACCGTCGAGGGCACGGCCGGTCACGGCTCGATGACCAACGACGACAACGCCATCACCGAGCTCTGCGAGGCCGTGGGCCGCCTCGGCCGCCACCAGTGGCCGGTGAGGGTCACCAAGACGGTCCGCTCCTTCCTCGACGAACTCTCCGACGCGCTCGGCACCCCCCTCGACCCCGAGGACATGGACGGCACCCTCGCCAAGCTCGGCGGCATCGCCAAGATGGTCGGCGCCACCCTGCGCAACTCGGCCGCCCCCACCATGCTCGGCGCCGGGTACAAGGTGAACGTGATCCCCGGCCAGGCCACCGCGCACGTCGACGGGCGTTTCCTGCCCGGGTACGAGCAGGAGTTCCTCGCCGACCTCGACCGGATCCTCGGGCCGAAGGTGAAGCGTGAGGACGTGCACGGCGACAAGGCCCTGGAGACCAGCTTCGACGGCGCCCTGGTGGACGCCATGCAGCTGGCCCTGCGTGCCGAGGACCCGATCGCCCGCGCCGTGCCGTACATGCTGTCCGGTGGCACCGACGCCAAGTCCTTCGACGACCTCGGCATCCGCTGCTTCGGCTTCGCCCCGCTCCAGCTGCCGCCGGAGCTGGACTTCGCCGGCATGTTCCACGGTGTGGACGAGCGGGTGCCCGTGGACGGTCTGAAGTTCGGCGCCCGGGTCCTGGACCGATTCATCGACGCCTGCTGAATTCGGCCGTGCGTTCGTGCGTGACCGGAAAGAGTGAATGAACTCAAGGGCTCGTAGCCCCCTCCTTTCCCCCTCGTTACAGGTGTGCGGTCCGCGGCTGGGACCGCGTTTCCCACTAGGAGGAATAATGTTCAAGAAGGTCGTCGCTGCTGCGGCTGCCACTGGCGGTCTCGTTCTCGCGGGTGCGGGCATGGCCGTTGCCGACGCGGGCGCTCAGGGTGCCGCCATCGGTTCCCCCGGCGTGCTCTCGGGCAACGTCGTCCAGGTTCCCGTGCACGTCCCGGTGAACGTGTGCGGCAACACGGTCTCCGTGATCGGCCTGCTGAACCCCGCCTTCGGCAACACCTGCGTCAACGCCTGACGTCGTGTCTCGCCCCGTGAGGGTGTGAGCCTGTCCGGCCCCGGAGTGCGTGCCATGCACTCCGGGGCCGGTGGCCATTTCCGCCCCGGGCGGTCCGCCCGGTGGCATTCTTGAGAAGCAGAGCAGGCAGGGAACAAGCTATGCGACAGGTCACGCGCAAGGGCCTTATCACCGTTGCGGCCGCGGGAGGCGTTTTCGCCGCCGTCGGCGGCGGTTATGCGCACGCCGATTCCGGTGCGAACGGTACGGCGACGAATTCGCCGGGCGTCGCGTCCGGAAACTCCGTCCAGGTCCCGGTCCACGTACCGGTGAACGCCTGCGGGAACACCGTCAACGTCGTCGGACTGCTGAATCCGGCGATGGGCAACAAGTGCGCCAACATCTCTCACCCGGCCAAGCCCGGTAAGCCCGGTAAGCCCGGCAGCGGTTCGTCCGCCGACGGGCACACCAGCGGCTCCCCGGGGGTGGGCTCCGGGAACAACGTCCAGGTGCCCGTCCACGTCCCGGTGAACGTGTGCGGGAACAGCGTCTCGGTCGTCGGACTGCTGAACCCGTCGATGGGCAACGAATGCGGCAACGGCATCGAGCCGACGCACCCGGGCCATCCCGGCAACCCCGGCAACCCCGGTAACCCGGGTAATCCTGGTAACCCCGGTAACCCCGGTAACCCCGGTAACCCTGGGAACCCCGGTAACCCGGGCCACCCCGGGAATCCGGGTAACCCGGGTAACCCGGGTAACCCCGGGAATCCCGGCAACCCCGGTGACCCCGGCACCCCGGGTACGCCCGGTCTCCCCGGAGACGGCGGCGGCTCCAACACTCCGAGTGAGCACGGAGTCACCCCGCCCCGCGCCGTCGAGGAGCTCGCCGAGACCGGTTCCGGTCCGCTCGGCGTGATCATCCCCGCCGGTGCCGGTCTGCTGCTCGCCGGCTCGTTGATCTACCGGCGCGCCCGCAGCGCGGCCTGAGCCCGCCGCGTCACGCACCACGCACAAGGGGCCCCGCACACCGCGGGGCCCCTTCTCGTTGTCCAGTTCTCGCTACCAGGTCGCCCGGACCTGGCGGATGATCCGCCGCTTCAGCCGCACTCTGCGGCTCCCGTCCCGGTGCAGGGTCAGACGGTCCAACTCCCAGTGTCCGTACTCGGCATGGTCGGTCAACAGCCGCGTCGCCTCCTTGCGGGAGACACCGCGCGGCACGTACACGTCGACAAATTCGTATTCCGGCATCGCATCTATTGTGCGGGCACGGCCCCGGTACGGATAGCGTCTGTCCCATGTCTGATGCTGCGCAGCCCACCGCTGCCGAGGTACGTGCCGCCGCCGAGGCGGTCAAAGCCGCACTGGACCGTCACCTCGCGGCGGTCGAACGCCGCACGGGGGACGACGACACGGCCGTCTACGAGGCCTTCAACGCCCTCGCGACGGCGGCCGAGACGTACGACGAGATCCTCTACGACCGCTACGACGAGGTCACCCCCTTCGAGATCCCCGGAGCGGAAGGCGCCCTGCCGCCGTACTCCGGACCTGACGAACCTCATGCCCTCAGCCTGCTGATCCGCCGCGACTACGCCGTGGCGGAACCGCAACGGCTGCTCGCCCAGGCCCGCCGCGTCGCCGAGGTCGACGGTGACACGGACACCCCCGGACCGGCCGCGCGGGCCGGGGTCTCGCCGCTCGCCGCGCTCGGAGTGCTCTTCGGCGAGTACGAACCGGACGAGATCGCCTCGCGGCACAAGGAGTTCGGCCTGGAGGAGGGCGACTCCACCCTCTGGGTCACCGCGGCCGAGGAGCTTCCGGAACCGGGGGAGTGGCTCAACGCCCCCTTCGAGCAAGCCGACCCGGAGCGCATCATCTGCCGCTTCGACGTCAGCGCCGTCTTCGACGAGGAAGAGGACGAGGACGTCGAGGACACCGCGGGAGACACCGGCGTCCCCCGCTCCTGAGGCGAAGCGAAAGGGCCGGGACACCCCCATCGGGGGTCCCGGCCCTTTCGCCGTCCGGCCCGGGGCGTGCTCCAGGCGACAGGCCCTACTCCTCGGGCGTGGCCAGCAGCGCCTCCAGGAGCGGCCGCAGCCGCGTCGTCCGCTCCGGGGCCACCCCCTCGGCGACCGCACGGGGCAGCGCCTGGTCCACGCCGTGCACGACCGACAGATGGCGCTCCGCCCGGCCGAAGGCCGTGTACACCCACGGCCTGCTCAGCCCTCCGGCGGCGTCCCCCGGCAGCACCACCACCACCGCGGGCCAGCGCGTCCCGGCCGCCTGGTGCGCGGTGAGCGCCCAACCGTGCCGCAGCTCCGCCTCCACCCGCTCCTTCGGTACGAGGAGGGCCTCGTCCCCGCACCGCAGCCGCAGCCCCTCGGCGTCCGCCGACAGCACCGTGCCCGTCACCGTCCGCCCCGGCGCCGGCGCGTACGCGACCCGGTCACCGATGTCGTAGCCGCCGAAGCGGCCGGGACCCGGGTTGAGCCGCTGCTTGAGGGCCACGTTCAGCGCGCGCGTACCGGCTGAACCGCCGTGGCCGACCGTCACGACCTGCGTCTGCTCGGACGGCACCCCGATGGCCCGGGGCACCGAGTCGGCCACCAGCTGGACCGTGCGGTGCACGGCCTCGCCCGCGTCCCGCACCGGGACGATCACGATCTCCTTGCCGGGGGCCTCGACCTGGTTCAGCTCCCCGGCGCCGATGCCCGAGACCAGCTCGCCGAGCGGCCCCGGGTCGGGCCGCCGCGACACGATCCGCGGGCACACCCGGGCCGCCAGGACGTCGGTGAAGACCTGACCCGCGCCGGGCGCGCCGAGGATCCCGGGGTCGCCGCTCAGCACCAGCCGGCAGCCGTCGGGCAGGGACTCCACGAGCATCGCGGCGCTCTCCACGTCCAGCTGCGGCGCGTCGAGGACCACGAGGAGGTCCAGGGCGAGGGCGCCCTCCTCGTCGCGGCCGGGTCCCGCCGCCCCGGAGAGCAGCGCGGCGACCGTCACCGCGTCCTTCCCGGCGGTGCCGAGCGCGCGCCGACCGTCGTCCGCGTGGACGGCGACCAGGGCGCGGAGGCCGCGCTCGCGGGCGGCCGCGACGAGCGCCACCGGCTCCGCGCGGGACGCCTCGCCACCCGTGTGCAGGACGAGACCGTGCGCACCCGCGGCCCGCTCCAGTTCGGAGCCGTCCCACCGCGCGGCCGTCACCGTCCTGGCCAGCCGGGCGAGCGCGTCCGCGAGGCTCTCCTCGGCCATCGCGTACCGGTCGAGCCCGAGGAGCACGGGCGCGGCGGGCTCCTCGGCGACGGTCTCCGTCGGCTCCTCGTCGTCCTCGGACTCCGCCTCCGCCGCCGTCTCCTCCTCCTGGAAGACGAGGACGGCGCCCGCGGCGACCGCCTCCTCGACCGCGGAGTCCGGATCGGGCACCCCGTGCCCGGTGAGTGCGGCGCGGACCGCCTGGATCTCCAGGGCCGTGTGCCCCTGGAGCGCGGCCCGCTCCAGCACCCACACGGTCAGGGCGACCGTCCGCCGCGGGTCGTCGGGGCCGCAGGCGTCGCCGAGCAGTGCCCGTGCGAAGCCGTCGGCCTGCTCCGGGCGCACGCCGGGCACCGCGAGCAGTTGCCAGGGGTCGTCGAGGAGGGCTGCGGCCGCGCCCTCCCCGAGCCCGGCGGCGACCTGCCCGGCCAGCGCCTCGGGGGCGCCGCCCTTGGCCAGGACCTCCCGCACGGCGGCCGTGGTGCCGGGCGCGGGCGCGGGTGCCCGCACCGGTGCGGGCGGCCGGGCGGTCACGGCCGGCGCCGCCTCGGGCGCGGGACGCCGGGGAGCGGGCTCGGGGGCCTCGTAGAACGCGCTGCCCGTCGCCGCGCCGCCTTCCACGGCCCGGACGGCCGCGAGCAGGTCGGCGGCCGTGCCACTCAGCTTGGCGCCGCTCACCGGCGGCCCCTCCTTCTCGGCCTTGCGCGCCTCGATCCTGGCCCGCAGCTCCCGCTGCGCGATCAACTCGGCCTGGGCGTCACTCAACTCGACCGCGGCGGCAGCGTCGCCGGAACCAGCAGCCTCAGCCGCACCGACAGCCTCAGTAGTAGTACCGGCAGCATCAGCCGTGGCATCAGCCTCGGTAGTACCGGCAGTATCAGCCGCGCCGACAACGTCATCAGTACCGACAGCATCAGCCGCACCGGCCGCCTCGGCCTCAGCCGCGACGGTCGCGTCGGGGCCCGGCGCCGGGGCCTCGGCGGCTCCCTCCTGCGGGTCCTCTGCGGGCTCCACGGCCTCGGGCGCGGTCTCCCCGGAAGGCTCGGTCACAAGGTGCTCCAGTCGTGATCCGGATAGCGGTGCACGGGCGCCGACACATCGTCCAGCGCCCGACAGATCTCGTCAGGAAGACTAAGGGTCTCCACCGACAACGCGGCCGTCAGCTGCCGCGCCGTGCGTGCGCCGACGATCGGCGCGGTCACCCCGGGCCGGTCCCGGACCCAGGCGAGCGCGACGTGCAGCGGGGTCGTGGCGAGGCCTTCGGCCGCCGTCGCGACCGCGTCCACGATCCGGCTCGCCGCATCGTCCAGGTACGGCTCCACGAACGCCGCCATGGTCTCCGACGCACCCCGCGAGTCGCCGGGGGTCCCGCCGCGGTACTTGCCCGTCAGGACCCCGCGCCCGAGCGGTGAGGAGGGCAGCAGGCCTATCCCGAGGTCCTGCGCGGCGGGCAGCACCTCGCGCTCCACGCCCCGCTGGAGCAGCGAGTACTCCAACTGCGCCCCCGCGAGCCGGGTCCGGTCCCCGCCGAGCTGCCAGGTGCCCGCCTTGGCGAGCTGCCAGCCGCAGAAGTTCGCCACGCCCGCGTACCGGGCCCGCCCGCTGCGTACCGCGATGTCGAGGGCCTGGAGGGACTCCTCCAGGGGCGTGTGCGGGTCGAAGGCGTGCAGCTGCCACAGGTCGACGTGGTCCGTGCCGAGCCGGTCGAGGGAGGCGTCGAGCGCGGCGAGCAGGTGCCCCCGTGAGCCGTCCGTACGCCGGTCGGGATCCGGCACGCTGCCCGCCTTCGTCGACAGGACGAGGTCCTGCCGGGACACGAGCCGCTCCATGAGACGTCCGAGCAGATACTCCGCCTCGCCCCCGCCGTACACGTCGGCGGTGTCCACGAGCGTGCCGCCCGCGTCCCAGAACATCTTCAACTGCGCGGCGGCGTCGTGCTCGTCGGTGTCCCGGCCCCAGGTGAGGGTGCCGAGTCCGATGCGCGACACACGCAGGCCGGTACGTCCGAGATGCCTCTGCTCCATGGGCGCGAGATTACTGGCCGGGGCACCCCCAGCAGAGGGGCCTGTGGACAACCACGTCCTGTCGGATGCCCCGGCCGCGCGCTAGAGTCCCGCGCACAGGGACGTTACCGATGGGTAAGGGGTGCGTGGACATGCGGCTCGGCATCAACCTCGGCTACTGGGGCGCCGGTATGGACGGCGACAACCTCGCCGTCGCCCAGGAGGCGGACCGCCTCGGCTACGACGTCTGCTGGGCCGCGGAGGCCTACGGCTCCGACGCCCCCACGGTCCTCGCCTGGGTCGCGGCGAAGACCGAGCGCATCGACGTCGGCTCCGCGATCATGCAGATCCCGGCCCGGCAGCCGGCCATGACGGCGATGACCGCCGCCACCCTCGACTCGCTCACCGGCGGCCGCTTCCGCCTCGGACTCGGCGTCTCCGGACCCCAGGTCTCCGAGGGCTGGTACGGAGTGAAGTTCGACAAGCCGCTCGCCCGGACCCGCGAGTACGTCGAGATCGTCCGCAAGGCCATGTCCCGCGAGCGCCTCACCCACGACGGCGAGCACTGGACCCTGCCGCTCCCCGACGGCCCCGGCAAGCCCCTCAAGCTGACCGTGCACCCGCAGCGCGAGCACATCCCGCTCTACATCGCCGCCATCGGCCCCAAGAACCTGGAGCAGACCGGCGAGATCGCCGACGGCGCCCTGCTGATCTTCCCCTCCGCCGCCCACCTGGAGGAGACCGCCCTCCGCCCGTTGCGCGCCGGACGCGAGAAGGCCGGTCTGACGATGGACGGCTTCGACGTCTGCCCCACCGTTCCGCTCGCCCTCGGCGACGACGTCGAGGCCCTCGCGGACGTGTTCCGGCCGTACACCGCGCTCTACGTCGGCGGCATGGGCAGCCGCAAGCAGAACTTCTACAACCAGCTCGCGCGCCGCATGGGGTACGAGAAGGAGGCCGCCGAGGTCCAGGACAAGTACCTGGCCGGCGACAAGACGGGCGCCGCCGCCGCCGTGCCGCACAGCCTCATCGACCAGACCGCGCTGCTCGGCTCCGTCGAGCGGATCGCCGAGCGGATGACGGCCTACGCGGAGGCCGGGGTCACCACCCTCACCCTCGCCCCGGCCGGCTTCACCCTGGACGAGCGGGTGGCGGCCCTGCGGGCGGGCGTGGAGGCCATGGAGCGTGCGGGCCTCGGCTGACGCGGAGGGAAAGTCCGCGGCCGTGGTGGGGGCTCGGGGGTCTTCCCCGCCACGGCCGTCATCCAGCACAACGCCTCCGCCGGGCCCCCGGTTACGGCCCCGGGCTCACTCTTTCGGCCGAGTCGCACGTCCCTCCTGTTGCCCGCCGCCCCCGACCGCATTTGACTCGTGTCCCCGGGGGCGTACGGAGTGCGGACACGCGCACGGAGGTGGCGGCGATGCTCACGGCCAAAGGTCTGTTCCAGGAGATCATCGACAACGACGAGTCCTTCCGGCTCTTCTGCTCCATCGCGGCGAGCGGTGAGACCCAGGGGGGCTGGGAGAACGCCCGGATCGCGGCCCTCGTCGCGCCCGGCATGAGGGACCTCACGCCGAAGATCACCCGGCACGGGGCCGACGAGGACAAGCACGGCCGGATCTTCCAGGCGCTGATGAGGAAGCGCGGTCTCGAACCCGTCCCCGTACCGCCCGACACCGACTACACGATGCTGCTCGAACAGCGCGGCATCGGCCTCGCCCACGACACGCTCCGCCGCGACGAACCACTGACCGAGCGGGACATCGTCGTCTACCTCGCCCACAGCCGGGTCACCGAGCAGCGCGCCGCCGACCAGATGGACATGCTCGTCACGTACTTCGGGGACCATCCCGAACTCGGCAAGGCCATCCACATGATCGACAACGATGAGGCGAACCACCTCGCCTACTGCCACGAGGAACTGCTGCGCCTCGCGCGCGCGGGCCACGGCCGGCTCATCCAGCGGACCCTGCGCGACTCCGCCCTCGTCGAGATCCAGGTCTACCGCGACGTCAGCCTCGCCGTGATGCGCCACATGGGACGGATCCTGCGCTGGCCCCGGCCCAAGGCCGCCGCCCTCGCCGCAGGCATCCACGGCATGTACGCGTACGAGCGCGCCGCGGGGTGGCACCGGATGGTCGGCCTGCGGATGCCCGAGCGGCTCGACGCCCTCGGCGGGCCCGCGACCCCCGCCCCCGCCTTCTGAGCCCGGCGCGGCCCCGCCGAGCCCCCGGGCGGGGCCTCACATCCAGCCGCGCCGCTTGAACAGCCGGTACAGCATGAAGACGATCCCCGACATGAGGGCGATCACCACCGGGTACGAACCCACCCAGCGCAGCTCCGGCATGTGGTCGAAGTTCATGCCGTAGATCCCCGCCACCATCGTGGGGACCGCCGCCATGGCCGCCCACGCCGAGATCTTCCGCATGTCGTCGTTCTGCCGCACCCCCATCTGCGCGAGGTGGGCCGAGAGCACGTCGGACAGAAGCCGGTCGAGTCCCTCCACCTGCTCGTTGGAGCGCAGGAGATGGTCGTTGACGTCCCGGAAGAACGGCTGCGCGCGCTCGTGCACGAACGGCACCGAGCCGGCCGTCAGCCGGGCCAGCGGACCCGCGAGCGGACCGCTGGCCCGCCGGAACTCCAGCACCTGCCGCTTCGCCGTGTAGATCCGCTCCGCGGTGTTCCCCGGATTGCCCCCGGTCGGCGCGAAGACGTCCGCCTCCAGCTCCTCCAGGTCCACCTGGAGCTCGCCCGCCACGTCGAGGTAGTGGTCGACGATCGCGTCGCTCACCGCGTACAGCACCGCCGTCGGCCCGTGCTTCAGCAGCTCCGGGTCCGCTTCGAGACGGCGGCGCACCTCGGCGAGCGGCGCGCCCTCGCCGTGCCGGACCGTCACCACGAAGGAGTCGCCCACGAACAGCATCAGCTCGCCCGAGGAAACCCGGTCGCTCTCCGGCTCGTACACGATCGGCTTGAGCACCGCGAACAGGCTGTCGTCGTAGACCTCCAGCTTGGGCCGCTGGTGCGCCTTCAGGGCGTCCTCCACGGCCAGCGGGTGCAGCGCGAACTCCGAGGTGACGTGGTCGAACTCCGCCTCCGTCGGCTCGTGCAGGCCCACCCAGAGGAAGGCGTCCCCGGCGGTCCGCGCCTGGTCCAGCGCGTCGGAGAGGTCGGCGGGCCCGTCCGTACGGCGCCCGTCGCGGTAGATGGCAGAGTCGACGATCACGCGGCGCATTCTCCCCCCGAACGGCCCCGCCATGCACGCGTGCGGCCACCCGTATCCTCCCGGCGCGGTTCCGGCCCGGCCGTCTAGGCTGGCCGGCATGGCCACGCTGATCCTCGTCCGGCACGGACGCTCCACCGCCAACACCTCCGGGGTCCTCGCCGGGCGCACGCCCGGGATCGCCCTCGACGAGCGGGGGGCCGCGCAGGCCGCAGCGCTCCCCGGGCGCCTCGCGGACGTCCCGCTCGCCGCCGTCGTCTCCAGCCCCCTCCAGCGCTGCCGGGAGACCGTACGGCCCCTCCTCGAAGCCCGCCCGGACCTGCCGCTGCACGTCGAGGACCGGATCAACGAATGCGACTACGGCGACTGGTCGGGCCGCAAACTGGCCGAGCTGGGTGACGAACCCCTCATGGAGGTCGTGCAGGCGCACGCCTCCGCGGCGGCCTTCCCCGGCGGCGAGTCCATGCGCGCGATGCAGGCCCGCGCCGTGGACGCCGTCCACGACTGGAACGCCCGGATCGAGGCCGAGTACGGCGAGGACGCCTGCTACCTCATGTGCGCGCACGGCGACGTCCTCAAGTCGATCGTGGCGGACGCCCTCGGTCTCCACCTCGACCTCTTCCAGCGCCTCCACGTCGACCCCTGCTCGGTCACCGTCATCCGCTACACGCGCCTGCGTCCCTTCCTCGTCCGCCTGGGCGACACCGGGGACTTCGCCGGTCTCGCGCCCCGTGACCACCCCGACAGCAGCGGGGCGGCCGAGGTCGGGGGCGGTGCGGGCGCACCGTGATCGCTCCGCGCAGTAGGGTGGACGCGCCGTTGTAGTACGACTGTCGAGACGCAAGGGAGCCGGGAAACGTGTCCCGTCAGGTGTTCCTCTACGACCCACCGGAGCGTTTCGTGGCCGGTACGGTCGGGCTGCCTGGCCGCCGTACGTTCTTCCTCCAGGCGTCCGCCGGCGGCCGTGTCACCAGCGTCGCCCTGGAGAAGACCCAGGTTGCCGCCCTCGCCGAGCGCATGGACGAACTCCTCGACGAGGTCGTGCGCCGCACCGGGGGCAACGCGCCCGTCCCCGCCGTCGCCCCCGCGGAGGTCGCCGACACCGCCCCCCTCGACGTACCCGTCGAGGAGGAGTTCCGCGTGGGCACCATGGCACTCGCCTGGGACGGCGAGGAGCAGCGCATGATCGTCGAGGCGCAGGCGCTGGTCGAGCTCGACGTGGACTCCGAGGAGGACCTGGCCGACGCGGAGGAGCGGCTCCTCCAGGACGAGGAGAACGGCCCGCCGATGCTCCGGGTCCGCCTCAGCGGCGCACAGGCGCGGGCCTTCGCCAAGAGGGCCCTGGACGTCGTGAACGCGGGCCGGCCGCCGTGCCCGCTGTGCAGCCTGCCGCTCGACCCCGAGGGGCACGTCTGCCCCCGCCAGAACGGATACCGTCGCGGAGCATGAGCAGCAGCCCCTCGACGCCGCCGGACGCCGAGCTGCTCACCCACGGTGAGCTGACCGTCCGGGGCCAGGTCCGCGAGGCCTCCAACGCCGTCCTGTACTGCTCCGTCGCCCACGGCGGCCGGGAGGCCGCCTGCGTCTACAAGCCGGTCGCGGGGGAGCGGCCGCTGTGGGACTTCCCCGACGGCACCCTCGCCCAGCGCGAGGTCGCCGCGTACGAGATCTCCGAGGCCACCGGCTGGGGCCTCGTCCCGCCGACGGTGCTCCGCGACGGGCCGTACGGCGAAGGCATGGTCCAGCTGTGGATCGAGGCCGACCCCGAGGCGCGCCTGCTGGCCCTCACCGAGGACGAGGAGGCGGGCGCGGGCTGGAAGGCCGTGGGGCCCGCCCAGCTCGACGAGGAACGCACCGCGCTCCTCGTCCACGCCGACACCCCCGAGCTGCGCCGGCTCGCGGTCCTGGACGCCGTCATCAACAACGGCGACCGCAAGGGCGGCCATCTGCTGCCGTCACCCGACGGACGCCTCTACGGCATCGACCACGGGGTCACCTTCCACGTCGACGACAAGCTGCGCACCCTGCTGTGGGGCTGGGCCGGCGAGGAGCTGCCCGCCGAGGCGGCCGAGGTCCTCGACGCGCTCGACCGCTCCCTGGCGCCCGGAGAACCGCTCGCCGCCCGTCTGGCGCAACTGCTCACCGGCGCCGAAGTCGCGGCGGTACGCGCCCGCGTGAAGGCGCTCCGAGCGACCGGACGGCACCCGGTGCCCTCGGGGGAGTGGCCCGCGATCCCCTGGCCCCCGGTCTGAGCAAGGCGAAAGGTTTCGGCCATGGCCGCCGACGGGAGCGCGCACCCCTGGGGGGTATGCACGCACGTCTCCGACCCGCAAGAGCGCCTAATCGGTCAAGATCCCGGATCCGGTTCGTATCCGGAACACCTGTCCGGTTAGGCTCGGGTCATGCATGCCTGGCCCGCTTCTGAGGTCCCCGCCCTTCCCGGCAAGGGCCGCGACCTCCGGATCCACGACACCGCGACCGGCGGACGAGTCACCCTCGCCCCCGGCCCCGTCGCCCGTATCTACGTCTGCGGCATCACGCCGTACGACGCGACCCATATGGGTCACGCGGCGACCTACAACGCGTTCGACCTCGTTCAGCGCGTGTGGCTCGACACCAAGCGGCAGGTGCACTACGTCCAGAACGTCACGGACGTGGACGACCCGCTCCTGGAGCGCGCGATCCGCGACGGCATCGACTGGGTCGGCCTCGCCGAGCGCGAGACCGCCCTCTTCCGCGAGGACATGACCGCCCTGCGGATGCTGCCCCCGCAGCACTACATCGGCGCCGTCGAGGCCATACCCGGCATCGTCCCGCTCGTCGAGCGCCTCCGGGACTCCGGCGCCGCCTACGAGCTCGACGGCGACGTCTACTTCTCCGTCGACGCCGACCCCCACTTCGGGCAGGTCTCGAACTACACCACCGAGCTGATGCGCCACCTCTCCGCCGAGCGCGGCGGAGACCCCGAGCGCCCCGGCAAGAAGAACCCGCTCGACCCCATGCTCTGGATGGCCGCCCGCGAGGGCGAGCCGAGCTGGGACGGCGGCAGCCTCGGCGCCGGCAGGCCCGGCTGGCACATCGAGTGCGTCGCCATCGCCCTCGACCACCTCGGCATGGGCTTCGACGTGCAGGGCGGCGGCTCCGACCTGATCTTCCCGCACCACGAGATGGGCGCCTCCCACGCCCAGACCCTCACCGGCGAGTTCCCCATGGCCAAGGCGTATGTCCACGCCGGCATGGTCGGCCTCGACGGCGAGAAGATGTCCAAGTCCCGGGGCAACCTGGTCTTCGTCTCCGCCCTCCGCCGGGACGGCGTCGACCCCGCCGCCATCCGGCTCGCGCTGCTCTCGCACCGCTACCGCGACGACTGGGAGTGGACCGACCAGGTCCTCCAGGACGCCGTCGAGCGCCTCGGCCGCTGGCGCGCCGCGGTGTCCCGCCCGGACGGCCCGTCCGCCGACGCGCTCGTCGAGGAGCTCCGCGAGGCCCTCTCCGACGATCTCGACACCCCCACCGCGCTCGCCGCGGTCGACCGCTGGGCCGCGCTCCAGACGGCCGGGGGCGGCACCGACGACTCCGCTCCCGGGCTCGTCTCCCGCGCCGTCGACGCCCTCCTGGGCGTCGCCCTGTAGCAGGATCCCGCGCGCCCGACCGGGCTCGTGCGCGACCGCCCCCCGGACCCCTCGCGAGGAGTCCGGGGGGCGGTTCGTCTTCCTGCGGGGCGGGCCGGACAGCCGTACGGGAGGGGCGGCCGCGCCACCCCTCCCGTACAGGTCACTTCTCCGCGTCGCCGCCCGCGCCCTCGGGGGGCGGCTCGGGCCCCTCGGGCCCACCGCGTCCTTCCCGTCCGTCGGCCTCGCGCGAGGAGCTCCCGCCCTGCTCCGAGCCGGTAGCCGCGGAGCCCGCGGCGTCCGAGCCCGCAGCTTCCGGACCTGCCGCTTCCGAGCCCGCGGCGTCCGAGCCCGCAGCTTCCGGACCTGCCGCTTCCGGCGCCGGAGGCGTCTCCGCGCCCGGGACCGCCTCCGGGCCCGGCTGCTCCGGCTTCGGGGGCTTCGTGCGGCCGCCCCCGGCGTCCCGCAGGAACGGGGAGTCGCCGCCCTCCGTCGCAAGCCCCGGCCCCGGCCCGCTGCCGGGCTCACGACGCCGCAGATACCGCTCGAACTCGCGGGCGATCGCATCACCCGAGGCCTCCGGCAGCTCCGCCGTGTCCCGGGCCTCCTCCAACGTCTGTACGTACTCGGCGACCTCGCTGTCCTCGGCGGCCAGCTGGTCCACGCCCACCTGCCAGGCCCGCGCGTCCTCGGGCAGCTCGCCCAGCGGGATGCGCAGACCGATCAGGTCCTCCAGCCGGTTGAGGAGCGCGAGCGTCGCCTTCGGGTTCGGCGGCTGCGACACGTAGTGCGGCACCGCCGCCCACAGGCTCACCGCCGGCACGCCCGCGTGGGTGCACGCCTCCTGGAGGATCCCCACGATGCCCGTCGGGCCCTCGTACCGGGTCTCCTCCAGGTCCATCGTGCGCGCCAGGTCCGGGTCGGAGGTCACCCCGCTGACGGGGACCGGCCGCGTGTGCGGGGTGTCCCCGAGGAGGGCGCCCAGGATCACGACCATCTCCACGCCCAACTCGTGGGCGAAGGCGAGCAGCTCGTTGCAGAAGGAGCGCCAGCGCATCGACGGCTCGATCCCGCGCACCAGGACCAGGTCACGGGGCTTGTCGCCGCCGACCCTGACCACGGAGAGCCGGGTCGTGGGCCAGGTGATCTTCCGTACGCCGTTCTCCAGGAAGACCGTGGGCCGGTTGACCTGGAAGTCGTAGTAGTCCTCGGCGTCGAGCGCCGCGAACACCTCGCCCTTCCATTCCCGGTCCAGGTGGGCGACCGCGGTGGAGGCGGCGTCGCCGGCGTCGTTCCAGCCCTCGAACGCGGCCACCATGACCGGGTCGATCAGCTCGGGTACTCCCTCGAGCTCGATCACCCAGCGCCTCCTTTTCGAAGTTCCTGTCGTACGGACCAACCTTAAGGCTTCTCCGAGGTCCGCCCGCAGCCCCCGGACGTCCCCGAAAACCCGTGCGGCCTTGATCGACTACCCAGGAACGCATCCCCGCACACGGCGGTCCCGCTCCTCCCGGGCACGCGTCAGGGGCGGCCCCTCCGACGAGGAACCGCCCCTGCGCGCCTCCGCGTTACTTCCGCAGCATCGCCTCGACGCCGTCGCGGATCTCGTCCGTGGCCAGGCCGCGGATGGTCAGGGTCGTACGGCGGCGCAGCACGTCGTCCGCCGTCTCGGCCCACTCGTGGTCACGGGCGTAGGCGACCTGCGCCCAGATCTCCGGCGCGTCCGGGTGGATGCGGCGGGCCAGGTCCGGGTTCTCGTTCGCCATGCGCGCGATGTCGAAGGACAGCGAGCCGTAGTGCGTCGCGAGGTGCTTCGCGGTGTCGGCCGCCATCCGGGGGCCGGGCGCCGGACCGTCGACGAGCAGCCGGTGCGCGACCGCGTTCGGGTTGGCTATGCCGGGCAGCGGCAGCCGCTTCGGCAGCGTCGACACCGACTCGTAGTCCTCGCCGAGCGGGTGCCCGGGAAGCTGCTCCAGCTTCCTCATCACCGTGCGGCCGATGTGGCGGAAGGTCGTCCACTTGCCGCCCGCCACCGACAGCATGCCGCCGCGGCCCTCGGTGACGACCGTCTCGCGCTTGGCCTTGGAGGTGTCCCCGGGACCGCCCGGGAGCACCCGCAGACCGGCGAAGGCGTAGGTGATCAGGTCCCGCGACAGCTGCTGGTCGCGGATGGAGAAGGCGGCCTCGTCCAGGATCTGGGCGGTGTCCTTCTCGGTGACCTCCACCTGGCCGGGATCGCCCTCGTACTCCTCGTCGGTGGTGCCGAGCAGGAGCATGTCCTCCCAGGGGAGGGCGAAGGTGATGCGGTACTTGTCGATCGGGGTGGCCAGGGCGGCCTTCCACGGCGAGGTCCGCTTGAGGACGAGGTGCGCGCCCTTGGAGAGGCGGATGGAGGGGGCCGCGTTCGGGTCCTCCATCTTCCGCAGGTGGTCGACCCAGGGGCCGGTCGCGTTGAGCACCAGGCGGGCGGTGACGCCGAACTCGTCGCCGCTGGTGCGGTCCTTGAGCTCGGCACCGGTGACCCGGCCCCGGGTGAAGCGCAGTCCGGTGACCTCGGCGTGGTTGAGGACGGTGGCTCCGGCGTCGACCGCCGCGCGGACCGTCATCAGGGCCATGCGGGCGTCGTTCATCTGGTCGTCGCCGTAGACGGCGACGGCCTTCAGGTTGTCCGTGCGCAGCTCCGGCACGTCCTGCGCCGCCTTGGCGGGGGAGAGCAGGTGTCCGACGCCGTCACCGAACGCCGAGAGGGCGCTGTAGGCGAAGACACCGGCGCCGAGCTTTGCGGCGCCGTGCGGGCCGCCCTTGTAGACGGGCAGGTAGAAGGTGAGGGGGTTGGCGAGGTGCGGTGCCACCTGGCGGGAGACCGCACGCCGCTCGAAGTGGTTCTCCGCCACCAGCTTCACCGCGCCGGTCTGCAGGTAGCGCAGACCGCCGTGGAGCAGCTTCGAGGAGGCGGAGGAGGTGGCGCCGGCGAAGTCGCCGGCGTCCACCAGGGCCACCCGCAGACCCGACTGCGCGGCGTGCCAGGCGGTGGAGATGCCCAGGATGCCGCCGCCGATCACCAGGAGGTCGTAGGTCGCCTTGGAAAGCCGGTCCCGGGTCTCGGCCCGGCTCGGGAGGGAGCCGGATGCCGGGTGCGTCCCCAGGGCGGGGACGCTTCGCAGGGTGGTCATGTCGATCGACTCCTCGTCAGTTCTCTTCGTCGAGCCAGCCCATGGAGCGTTCGACGGCCTTCAGCCAGCTCTTGTACTCGCTGTCACGTCGGTCGGCGTCCATGCGGGGGGTCCATTCCGCCGCCCGGCGCCAGTTGGCGCGCAGCGCGTCGGTGTCCGGCCAGAAGCCGACGGCGAGGCCGGCGGCGTAGGCCGCGCCGAGGCAGGTGGTCTCGGCGACCATCGGGCGCACGACGGGCGCGTCCAGGAAGTCCGAGAGGGTCTGCATCAGCAGGTTGTTGGAGGTCATGCCGCCGTCGACCTTGAGCGCGGTCAGTTCGACGCCGGAGTCCTTCGTCATGGCGTCGGTGATCTCGCGGGTCTGCCAGGCGGTGGCTTCGAGGACGGCGCGGGCGATGTGCGCCTTGGTCACGTACCGGGTGAGTCCGGCGATCACGCCACGGGCGTCGGAGCGCCAGTAGGGGGCGAACAGACCGGAGAAGGCCGGCACGAAGTAGGCGCCGCCGTTGTCCTCGACCGAGGACGCGAGGGTCTCGATCTCGGCGGCGGACTTGATGAGGCCCATCTGGTCGCGCATCCACTGCACCAGCGAACCGGTGACGGCGATCGAGCCCTCCAGGGCGTAGACCGGCTTCTCGTCGCCGATCTGGTAGCCGACCGTGGTCAGCAGGCCGCTGTAGGAGTTGATGATCTTGTCGCCGGTGTTCATCAGCATGAAGGTGCCGGTGCCGTACGTCGACTTCGCCTCGCCCTCGGCGAAACAGGTCTGGCCGAAGAGGGCGGCCTGCTGGTCACCGAGTGCCGAGGCCACCGGGACGCCGGCGAGGACGCCGTCCTTGACGTGGCCGTAGACCTCGGCGGAGGAGCGGATCTCGGGGAGGACGTTGAGGGGGACCCCCATCGACTCCGCGATCTTCTCGTCCCAGGCCAGCGTGTGCAGGTTCATCAGCATGGTGCGCGAGGCGTTGGTGACGTCGGTGACGTGCACGCCGCCGTCGGCGCCGCCGGTCAGGTTCCAGATGACCCACGAGTCCATGGTGCCGAAGAGGATGTCGCCGGCCTCGGCCCGTTCGCGCAGGCCCTCGACGTTGTCGAGCATCCAGCGGATCTTCGGTCCGGCGAAGTAGCTCGCCAGCGGCAGGCCGGTCTCGCGGCGGAAGCGGTCCTGGCCGACGTTGCGGCCGAGCTCCTTGCAGAGCGCGTCGGTGCGGGTGTCCTGCCAGACGAGGGCGTTGTGGACGGGCTCACCGGTGTTCTTGTCCCAGAGCAGGGTGGTCTCGCGCTGGTTGGTGATGCCGATGGCCTTGACGTCCGTGGCGGCGATGCCGCCCTTCGCCAGGGCGCCGGCGACGACCTCCTGGACGTTGGTCCAGATCTCGGCGGCGTCGTGCTCGACCCAGCCCGGCTTCGGGAAGATCTGCTCGTGCTCCTTCTGGTCGACCGAGACGATCCGGCCGTCCCTGTCGAAGACGATGCAGCGGGAGGAGGTGGTGCCCTGGTCGATGGCCGCGATGAACGGGCCGGAGGTGTGTGCGTCGGTCACGGTGTGCTCCAAGGGTGGTCTGGGAGAAGGACGGCTCAGGCGAACGCGATGGTGTAGATACCCGCGGCGAGGGCGCCACCGATCAGCGGTCCCGCGACCGGGATCCAGGCGTAGCTCCAGTCGGAGCCGCCCTTGTTCGGCAGCGGCAGCAGGGCGTGCACGATGCGTGGGCCGAGGTCACGGGCCGGGTTGATCGCGTAGCCGGTCGGGCCACCGAGCGAGAGGCCGATGGAGACCACGACGAACGCGGTGATCAGGGCGCCTATGACGCCGAGGCCCTTGCCGCTGTCGTTGAGGCCCTGGGTGAGCACGGCCAGGACGAGCACGACGGTGCCGATGATCTCGGTGGCGAGGTTCTGCCAGGTGTTCCGGATCTCGGGGCCGGTGGAGAAGACGCCGAGTACGGGGCCGGGGCCCTCGATCGGCTCCTCCGCGGCGGCCTCCGGGTCGGTGAGGTGGGCCAGGAACTGGCCGTAGTAGGCCACCCAGACCAGTGCCGCACCGATCATCGCGCCGAGCATCTGGCCGGCGAAGTAGACGGGGACGTCGCCCCACTCTCCGTCCTTGATCGCGATTCCGACCGTGACGGCGGGGTTCAGATGGGCGCCCGAGAGGGAAGCCGTCATGTAGACGGCCGTCATGACGGCGAAGCCCCACCCGAAGGTGATCGCGAGCCAGCCCGCGTTGCGGGCCTTGGAGCCCTTGAGCGTGACGGCGGCACACACACCGCCGCCGAGCAGAATGAGAACGGCGGTACCGATGGTCTCGCCGAGGAAGATGTCGGAGCTGGACACCCGCGACTCCTTTGTCCTTCGTCCAGGGGAAGGCGAACCCCGGGTCCCTCCGGTGGTCCGCGCCCTCGTGTGAGGGCGTTACCGGCCCTTGGCACTGCCACACTCTAACGCTTATTGCCGTCAAGTGTTCGGCATTGCCGACCGGTGAACGGAAGTTTTGCCCTCCGGTTAACAGCGCGTCAAGAGCCCGGGATGCGAAAAACCCGCCGATAACGGGATCGTTACCAGCGGGTTCGTGGCGGGGCCGGGCCGTACGGGGGACGCTCAGAAGCGCCGCGCCCCCAGGTCCCGGGACACCGCGCGGGCGCAGTCCCGCACGGCCGCCACCAGCTCCGGACGCAGCTCCCCGGCGGGGCAGATCCGCTCCACGGCGCCCGTGACCGCCACCGCTCCCACCGGCATCCGGCGCCGGTCGTGGATCGGCGCCGCCACCGAGGCCACACCCTCCCAGGTCTCCTCCACGTCCGCCGCCCAGCCCCGTGCCCGCGTCAGGTCGAGGAGTGACTCGAACGCGGCGGGCTCCGTGGTCGTACGCGGGGTGAACCCCTCCCGCTCGACCTCCAGCACCTCGCTGTGCGCCACCGGGTCGTACGCCGAGAGGACCTTGCCCAGCGCCGTGGAGTGCAGCGGCTGCATGGCCCCCACCTCCAGGACCTGACGGCTGTCGTCCGGCCGGAAGACGTGGTGGACGATCAGCACGCCCCGCAGGTGCAGCACCCCGAGGTGCACGCTCTCGCCGCTGGACCGCGCCAGGTCGTCCGTCCAGACCAGGGCCCGCGCCCGCAGTTCGTGCACGTCCAGGTAGCTGTTGCCGAGCCGCAGCAGCTCCGCGCCCAGCTGGTAGCGGCCCGAGGCCGCGTCCTGCTCCACGAAGCCCTCCGCCTGGAGGGTGCGGAGGATGCCGTGGGCCGTACCCTTGGCGAGTCCGAGCGAGGACGCGATGTCCGACAGGCCGAGTCGGCGCTCGCCGCCGGCGAGCAGTCGCAGCATGGCCGCCGCCCGTTCAAGCGACTGGATGTTCTTCGCCATCGCCCGGCCTTCTCCCTCTCACGTTGTTCGACAATGCTGAACACTATCGGTCGATGCCGACCTCGCGTCACCCATGACAGTTTCGGACAAGAGGTGGCAGGACCGGGAGTCCCCGCACACAGGATGCCGTCCGGCCCGTGGGACGCCTTGTCCACCCCGGCCCGAGCGCGGTTACGCTGGCCCCGTGCACCCTCCACCGAGCGTGCAAAGCCGACAGCCGTCGCATCCCAGGGAGCTCATCCATGGCCTCGTTGCCGACCCCTTCCGCAGACAGCCGGAACCGCGCCGCAGCACTCCGCGAGGCACTCGCGAGCCGAGTGGTCGTCGCCGACGGCGCCATGGGCACCATGCTCCAGGCACAGGACCCCACCCTCGAGGACTTCGAGAACCTCGAAGGCTGCAACGAGATCCTGAACATCACCCGGCCCGACATCGTCCGTTCGGTCCACCGGGAGTACTTCTCCGCCGGCGTCGACTGCGTCGAGACCAACACCTTCGGCGCCAACCACGCGGCCCTGGGGGAGTACGACATCCCCGAGCGCGTCCACGAGCTCTCCGAGGCAGGCGCCCGGATCGCCCGCGAGGTCGCCGACGAGTTCACCGCCACCACCGGCCGCCAGCGCTGGGTCCTCGGCTCCATGGGCCCCGGAACCAAGCTCCCCACCCTCGGCCACGCCCCCTACACACTGCTGCGCGACGCCTACCAGCAGAACGCCGAGGGCCTGCTCGCCGGCGGCGCCGACGCCCTGCTCGTCGAGACCACCCAGGACCTGCTCCAGACCAAGTCCTCCGTCATCGGCGCCCGCCGCGCCCTCGACGCCCTCGGCGCCGACGTGCCGCTCATCGTCTCCGTCACCGTCGAGACCACCGGCACCATGCTCCTCGGCTCCGAGATCGGGGCCGCGCTCACCGCGCTCGAACCCCTCGGCATCGACATGATCGGCCTGAACTGCGCCACCGGCCCCGCCGAGATGAGCGAGCACCTCCGCTACCTCGCCCGCCACTCCCGCATCCCGCTCTCCTGCATGCCCAACGCCGGCCTGCCGGTCCTCACCTCCGACGGCGCCCACTACCCGCTCAGCCCCGCCGAGCTCGCCGACGCCCAGGAGACCTTCGTCCGCGAGTACGGCCTCTCCCTCATCGGCGGATGCTGCGGTACGACCCCGGAGCACCTGCGCCAGGTCGTCGAGCGGGTCCAGGGCCTCACCCCCGGCGCGCGCGACCCCCGCCCCGAGCCCGGCGCCGCCTCGCTCTACCAGACCGTGCCGTTCCGGCAGGACACGGCGTACATGGCGATCGGCGAGCGGACCAACGCCAACGGCTCGAAGAAGTTCCGCGACGCGATGCTCGAAGCCCGCTGGGACGACTGCGTCGAGATGGCACGCGACCAGATCCGCGAGGGCGCGCACATGCTCGACCTGTGCGTGGACTACGTCGGCCGCGACGGCGTCGCCGACATGGCGGAACTCGCCGGCCGCTTCGCCACCGCGTCCACCCTGCCCATCGTGCTCGACTCCACCGAGGTGGAGGTCCTGCGGGCCGGTCTGGAGAAGCTCGGCGGCCGGGCCGTGATCAACTCGGTGAACTACGAGGACGGCGACGGCCCCGAGTCCCGCTTCGCCAAGGTCACCCGGTTGGCCCAGGAGCACGGCGCCGCGCTGATCGCCCTCACCATCGACGAGGAGGGACAGGCCCGTACGTCCGAGCACAAGGTCGCCATCGCCGAGCGGCTCATCGACGACCTGACCGGCAACTGGGGCATCCACGAGTCCGACATCCTCATCGACACCCTGACCTTCACGATCTGCACGGGTCAGGAGGAGTCCCGCAAGGACGGCATCGCCACGATCGAGGCGATCCGCGAGCTGAAGCGGCGCCACCCGGACGTGCAGACCACGCTCGGCCTGTCCAACATCTCCTTCGGTCTGAACCCGGCCGCCCGCATCCTCCTCAACTCGGTCTTCCTCGACGAGTGCGTGAAGGCCGGCCTGGACTCGGCGATCGTCCACGCGAGCAAGATCCTGCCGATCGCCCGCTTCGACGACGAGCAGGTCACCACCGCCCTCGACCTGATCTACGACCGCCGCGCCGAGGGCTACGACCCGCTGCAGAAGCTGATGGCCCT
Organism: Streptomyces sp. NPDC058671; assembly: GCF_042716475.1. Classification (NCBI taxonomy): domain Bacteria; kingdom Bacillati; phylum Actinomycetota; class Actinomycetes; order Kitasatosporales; family Streptomycetaceae; genus Streptomyces; species Streptomyces sp. NPDC058671. The sequence continues at coordinate 37,194 of NZ_JBHXSA010000015.1, forward strand.
CTTCGAGGGCGTCAACACCAAGTCGATGAAGGCCGGCAAGACCGAGGAGCTCCTCGCCCTGCCGCTGGACGAGCGGCTCAAGCGCCGGATCGTCGACGGCGAGAAGAACGGCCTGGAGGCGGACCTCGACGAGGCCCTCACCGAGCGTCCCGCCCTGGAGATCGTCAACGAGATCCTGCTCGACGGCATGAAGACGGTGGGCGAGCTGTTCGGCTCGGGCCAGATGCAGCTGCCGTTCGTGCTCCAGTCCGCCGAGGTCATGAAGACGGCCGTGGCGCATCTGGAACCGCACATGGAGAAGACGGACGACGACGGCAAGGGCACCATCGTCCTCGCCACCGTCCGCGGCGACGTCCACGACATCGGCAAGAACCTCGTCGACATCATCCTCTCCAACAACGGCTACAACGTCGTCAACATCGGCATCAAGCAGCCCGTCTCCGCGATCCTCGAAGCCGCCGAACAGCACAAGGCCGACGTCATCGGCATGTCCGGTCTCCTGGTGAAGTCCACCGTGATCATGAAGGAGAACCTCCAGGAGCTGAACCAGCGCGAACTGGCCGCCAAGTACCCCGTCATCCTCGGCGGCGCGGCCCTCACCAGGGCGTACGTCGAACAGGACCTCCACGAGATCTACCAGGGCGAGGTCCGCTACGCCCGCGACGCCTTCGAGGGCCTGCGCCTCATGGACGCCCTCGTCGCCGTCAAGCGCGGCGTCCCCGGCGCCGCACTCCCGCCGCTCAAGCAGCGCCGGGTCGCGAAGACGGACACTCCCGCGCTCCAGGTGTCCGAGCCCGAGCCCGGCGGCCGCTCCGACGTCGCCACCGACAACCCGGTGCCGACCCCGCCGTTCTGGGGCACCCGGGTCGTCAAGGGCATCCCGCTGAAGGACTACGCCTCCTGGCTCGACGAGGGCGCCCTCTTCAAGGGCCAGTGGGGCCTCAAGCAGAACAGGGCCGGTGACGGACCCTCGTACGAGGAGCTCGTCGAGTCGGAGGGCCGGCCCCGGCTGCGCGGCTGGCTGGAGCGCCTCCACACGGAGAACCTGCTGGAGGCGGCCGTCGTCCACGGCTACTTCCCCTGCGTCTCCAAGGGCGACGACCTGATCATCCTGGACGAGGCGGGCAACGAGCGGACCCGGTTCAGCTTCCCGCGCCAGCGCCGGGGCCGCCGCCTCTGTCTCGCGGACTTCTTCCGCCCGGAGGAGTCCGGCGAGACCGATGTCGTCGGACTCCAGGTCGTCACCGTCGGCTCGAGGATCGGCGAGGCCACGGCCGAGCTGTTCGCCTCCGACTCCTACCGCGACTACCTGGAGCTGCACGGCCTCTCCGTCCAGCTCGCCGAGGCCCTCGCCGAGTACTGGCACGCCCGCGTCCGCGCCGAGCTGGGCTTCGCGGGCGAGGACCCCGGGAACGTCCAGGCTGCGACGTTCCTGAACGACGTGTTCGACCTCAAGTACCGCGGTGCGCGGTTCTCCCTTGGCTACGGCGCCTGCCCCGACCTGGAGGACCGCGCGAAGATCGCGGAGCTGCTGCGGCCGGAGCGGATCGGTGTGCACCTGTCGGAGGAGTTCCAGCTCCACCCGGAGCAGTCCACCGACGCCATCGTGATCCATCACCCCGAGGCGAAGTACTTCAACGCCAGGTGACCGGCCAGAGGTAAATCCGTATGTCCGCGGTGGTCGGGACGTACACTTGTCGGTCCAGTGCAGGCCGGTCATCCTCCCCGTACCGGGGAGGGGGCCGGCCTTCTCGTCCCTCCATGGAGGTGTCCGGATGACCAGTACGGTCCCCGCGTCCCTGATCCGTACGAACGGAAGCTCCGCCCTGCAGGCCGTCTTCCTCGACATGGACGGGACCCTCGTCGACACGGAGGGCTTCTGGTGGGACGCGGAGGTGGAGGCCTTCGCCGACCTCGGGCACCGGCTCGACGAGGCCTGGCGGGACGTCGTCGTCGGCGGCCCGATGACCCGGAGCGCGGGCTACCTCATCGAGTCGACCGGCGCCGACATCACCCTCGCCGAGCTGACCGTCCTGCTCAACGAGAAGTTCGAGCAGCGCATCGACCGGGGTGTGCCGCTCATGCCCGGCGCCGACCGGCTCCTCGCCGAGCTGGCCCGGCACTCCATCCCGACCGCCCTGGTCTCCGCCTCGCACCGGCGGATCATCGACCGTGTCCTCGACTCGCTCGGCCGCGACCACTTCGCCCTCACCGTCGCCGGGGACGAGGTCGTCAGGACCAAGCCGCACCCCGAGCCGTATCTGACGGCAGCCCGGGGGGTCGGGGCCGATCCCACGCTCTGCGCCGTCATCGAGGACACCGCGACCGGTGTGGCGGCCGCGGAGGCGGCGGGGTGCCGGGTCGTCGCGGTGCCGTCCGTGGCACCGATCGCACCCTCCCCGGGCCGGGTCGTCGTGCGGTCCCTCGAAGAGGTCGACGTTCCCTTTCTGCGCACGCTGATCACCGGGATCTGAGCTTTCCCTGAGCCTTCCCCGCCCCGGGCCGGAGGAATGCGCCGAGGGGCGGGGGAAAACGATCAGGCCATTCACCGAATGGGCCTCCGCGTGACCTTGGTCACCCAGAGTGCCTGGCGGTGGGTGGCCTTCGTCGTGCTCGGCGCCCGAAAAGGGAGAGTTTCGGCGTCCCCATGTGTCCCGATTCGCTCGGCGCCGTCCGCATCATCCGACGCATGACTATCGAAGCACCCGCATTCATGATCACTGTGCGATTACCCCTGAGGCCGCCCGTGGTCCGGCAATAGCGGCGCCGCCCACTAATCTTTCGCGAGTACTTCGCCGCATATCCGCGTGCACCGGCGCACACCCAAGTCGCCGAGAACACAGGACCGATCGCAACACCCGGCCCGATCGCTCCCGCCCCGACCGGGCGGCCGGCGGCGGAGTTCCACTGACCGCTGCAATCCAGTGCCGGATGAGGAGATCGTCCCTGATGAACCGCAAGACCCTGGTGCTGCCGGCTGTGGCCGGACTGCTCGCCCCCCTGCTCGCCGCCTGCGGCGGAGCACAGGACGGGGGAGCGATCGTCGTCGGCACCACGGACCAGTTCATCGCGACCGCGGACGCCCCCGCCCCGCTCGACCCCGCCTTCGCCTATGACACCGGCGCCTGGAACATCCTGCGGCAGACCGTCCAGACCCTGATGCACGTGCCTCGCGACGGCGGCGAGCCCGTCCCCGAGGCCGCCCAGAGCTGCGGATTCTCCGACAAGGCCAGCGAGAGCTACCGCTGCAAGCTCCGCTCCGGCCTCACCTTCGCGGACGGCACCCCCCTCACCGCCGAGGACGTCAAGTACTCCGTCGACCGCGTCCTGAAGATCAAGTCGGACAACGGCACCGCCGCCCTCCTCTCGAACGTCGACACCGTCGAGACCAAGGGCACCGACGAGGTCGTCTTCCACCTGAAGACCCCCGACGCCACCTTCCCGTACAAGCTCTCCACCCCGGTCGCCGGCATCCTCAGCAAGGACAAGTACGCCGCCGACAAGCTCCGCGACGGCTTCGACGTCGACGGCTCCGGCCCGTACACCATGAAGGTCGAACGCGACGGCGAGAAGGCCACCCGCTTCGTCTTCAGCAAGAACCCCGCCTACAAGGGCGACATCACCCTGCGCAACGACAAGGTCGAGCTGCGCCCCTACGCCGACGCGGACGCCATGGGCCGGGCCCTGGACGGCGACGACATCGACATGATGGCCCGCTCCCTGTCGCAGCAGCAGGTCAAGGACCTCACCGAGACGCCCAAGGACGGCATCGAGATCATCGAGGTCCCCGGCCTCGAGATCCGCTACCTCGGTTTCAACACCAAGGCCCCCGCCGTCCAGGAGAAGGCCGTACGCCAGGCCATGGCCGCCGTCATCGACCGGGGCGCCCTCGTCAACCTGGTCTACGGCCCCACCGCCGAGCCCCTGTACTCGCTGATCCCCTCCAACATCACCGGCCACGCCACCCCCTTCTTCGACGAGTACGGCGAGCCCGACCGCGCCCGAGCCGCCAAGCTCCTCAAGGACGCCGGCGTCAAGACCCCGGTCAAGGTGACCCTGAACTACACCACCGACCACTACGGCGCCGAGACCGCGAAGGAGTTCGAGGCGCTCAAGAAGCAGCTCGTCGCCACCGAACTCTTCGACGCCACCGTCCAGGGCACCGAGTGGTCGAAGTTCCGCACGGCCCAGAAGCGCGGCGACTACGCCGTCTACGGCCTCGGCTGGTTCCCGGACTACCCGGACCCGGACAACTACATCGCGCCCTTCCTGGACAGCGACAACTTCCTCAACACCCCGTACGTGAACAAGGTCGTCCGCGACCAGCTCATCCCGCGCTCGCGCCGCCAGGCCGACCGCACCGCCGCAGGCCCCGTCTTCCACCAGATCCAGAAGATCGTCGCCGAGGACGTACCCGTCCTGCCCCTGTGGCAGGGCAAGCAGTACGTCGCCGCCCGCGACGACCTCAACGGAGTCGAGTACGCCCTCAACACGTCCTCCGACCTCCTGCTCTGGGAACTGGGCCGAGGCACCGCATAACCCCGTCGACTGGATCGGTTACACCGGCCGCGCACCCGCGCGCGGCCGGCCTGACAAGAGATCACGAGGCACGTTCTGTGAAGACGCACAACAAGTGGCTGACGGCCCCCCTCGCCGCCGGCCTCGCCGCCGCCCTCCTCAGTGGCTGCGGCACCGAACAGGGTGGCGCAGGAGACTCCGGCAACGGCGTACGCGTCGGCATGTCCGACGAGATTCTCGCCACCGACCCGGCGGCGGGCTACGACCCCGGCTCCTGGCTGCTGTTCAACAACGTCTTCCAGTCCCTGCTCGCCTTCCCCAAGGGCGGCTCCGAGCCCGAGCCCGAAGCCGCCGACAAGTGCGGCTTCTCCGCGGGCAGCACCGTGTACTCCTGCACCCTGCGCGACGGCCTCACCTTCTCCAACGGCAACAAGCTCACCTCGAAGGACGTCAAGTTCTCCTTCGAGCGGGCCCTCAAGATCGCCGACCCCTCCGGCCCCGCGCCGCTGCTCTCCACCATCGACACCATCGAGACCCCGGACGAGCGGACCGTCGTCTTCCGGCTCAAGGTCCCCGACGCCACCTTCCCCAGCAAGATCGCGTCCGGCGCCGGCTCCATCGTCGACCACCGCGAGTACCCCGCCGACGGGCTCCGCACCGACGGCAAGGCCACCGGCTCCGGCCCGTACAAGCTGGACTCCTTCGGCGACTCCGAGGCCACCTTCTCCGCCAACCCCGGCTACCGGGGCACCGCACGGCTCAAGAACGACGCCGTCACCCTCAAGCTCTACCGCGGCGACCGCTCCGCCCTCTCCAAGGCCCTCACCGCCGGAGAGATAGACGTCGCCTACCGAGGCCTCTCCGCCGACGACATCGTCACCCTCGAAACCTCCGAGGCCACCGACGACAAGGGCATCGAGGTCACCCAGGGCAGCAGCGCCGAGGTCCAGCACCTGGTCTTCAACATGAAGGACCCGGTCGTCGGCAAGCTCGGCGTCCGCCAGGCCATCGCCCACCTCGTCGACCGCGAGGCCCTCGTCGAAGGCGTGTACAAGTCGACGGCCACGCCGCTCTACTCGATCGTCCCGGCCGGCATCGCCGGACACAACACCGCCTTCTACGACACCTACGGCAGCCCCGACGCCGCCAAGGCGAAGAAGGCCCTGCGCGCGGCCGGCATCACCGACAAGGTGAAGCTCACCCTCTGGTCCACGCCCAGCCGCTACGGCCCGGCGACCGACCAGGAACTCAAGGCCATCGCCGGCCAGCTCAACGCGAGCGGACTCTTCGACGCCGACGTCAAGTCCATCGCCTACGACCAGTACGAGAAGGACATCGCCGCCGGCAAGTACGGCGTCTACGTCAAGGGCTGGGTCCCCGACTACCCCGACGCCGACAACTTCACCGCTCCCTTCTTCGGGGAGGGCAACGTCCTCAACAACCACTACCGGAACACCACCATCACCGGCAGCCTCCTCCCGAAGACCGCCGCGGTCCCGGACCGCGCCGCCACCGCCGACGAGTACGGCAAGCTCCAGGACCTCGTCGCCGCCGAACTCCCGCTGCTCCCGCTCTGGCAGGGCAAGCAGTACGCCGTCGCCCGCGACGACGTCACCGGCCTCGAATGGACCCTCGACGCCTCGACCGTCTTCCGCTTCTGGGAGATCCGCAAGGGCTGACGGGGCCACGCCCCCGCACCACGGAGGGGCCCGGCGCGCACCAGCGCACCGGGCCCCTCCGCCGTACCCGCTACTGCCCGCCGGCGCCCGGCCGCACCAGACCGCTCTCGTACGCGTACACCGCGGCCTGCACCCGGTCCCGCAGGCTCAGCTTCGTCAGCACATGACCCACATGCGTCTTCACCGTCGTCTCGCTGACGAACAGGTCCGCCGCGATCTCCGCGTTCGACAGACCACGCGCGACGAGCTTCAACACCTCCACCTCACGGTCCGTCAAGGTGGCCAGCGCGCCCGGCACCTGCTCCTCGCCCGTCGGCAGATGCGCCGAGTACTTGTCGAGCAGCCGGCGCGTGATCGACGGCGCCAGCATCGCCTCACCGGCCGCCACCACCCGGATCGCCTGCACCAGCTCGGTCGCCGGAGCGTCCTTCAGGAGGAAACCGCTCGCCCCCGCCCGCAGCGCCTCCACCACGTACTCGTCCAGATCGAAGGTCGTCAGCACCAGCACCTTCGCCGGGCCGTCCCGACCCGGACCCGTGATCTGCCGGGTCGCCTCCACCCCGTCCATCCGCGGCATCCGGATGTCCATCAGCACCACGTCCGGCTGCAACGCCCGCACCTGGTCCTGCGCCTGGAGACCGTCCCCGGCCTCACCCACCACCGCGATGTCCTGCTCCGCCTCCAGAATCATCCGGAAGCCGGTGCGCAGCAGCGGCTGATCGTCGACCAACAGGACGCGGATCGTCACAAGGGCTCCTTCAGGGGACCTGGGCTCACGAGGTACGCCGGCGCTACGGCGCCGGCGGGGCCAGGTCCATTCTGCCCTGATCCGATTCGCCCGACCCCGGCGGGCGCACGGAAACGATCTTCAGCGGATAGACCGGAGGAGTCCCCCCGAACTCGGGACACACCGCCTGATGATCACACCAACCGCACAGCTTCGTCGGCCGCGGCCGCCAGTCCCCCGACTCCGTCGCCAGCCGGATCGCCTCCCACAGCGCCAGCAGCTTCCGCTCCACCCGCAGCAGGTCCGCCTCCACCGGGTCGTACGTCAGCACCTCCCCGCTGCCCAGATAGACCAGCTGCAGCCGTCGCGGGATCACCCCCCGCAGCCGCCACACCACCAGCGCGTAGAACGTCATCTGGAACAGCGCGCCGTCCCGGTACTCCGGCCGCGGCGCCTTGCCCGTCTTGTAGTCGACGATCCGCACCTCGCCCGAGGGCGCCACATCGATCCGGTCGATCACCCCGCGCAGCCGCAGCCCGGAGTCCAGCTCCGTCTCCACGAACAGCTCACGCTCGGCCGGCTCCAGCCGCGTCGGATCCTCCAGCGTGAACCAGCGCTCGACCAGCCGCTCCGCCTCCTCCAGCCACCCCGCGAGCCGCTCACCGTCGGGATCCCCCGCGAACAGCTCACCCAGCTCCGGCTTCGACTCCAGCAGCCGGTCCCACTGCCCCGGCACCATCGCCCGCGCCCGCGGAGCCGTCCGCTCCACGGCGGGATCGTCGAAGAGCCGCTCCAGCACCGCATGCACCAGCGTGCCCCGCGTCGCCGCCGCACTCGGCTTCTCCGGCAGCCGGTCGATCACCCGGAACCGGTACAGCAGCGGACACTGCATGAAGTCGCTCGCCCGCGACGGCGACAACGACATGGGCGCCCGGGGCTCCGCCGGCACCTGCTCGCTCGTACTCATGACGAAGACCCTACGACCCGCCACCGACAACGAGCGGAATACCATCGACCAGGGACCCCGTCGCACTGCATGATCGAACCGTGACACACCGACGTGGGTCACACCCCGCGTCGAAAGGAACCCGTGAACCAGGACGAGCCCAAGCCGCAGCGGACCGAGGAACCCGGCGGCGGGATCCTCATGGGCCGGCCCTTCGGCGTGCCCGTCTACGTCGCCCCCAGCTGGTTCCTCGTCGCCGCCCTCATCACCTGGGTCTTCGGCGACCAGATCGAGCGCGTCCTGCCCGAACTCGGCGCCGCCCGCTACCTCGTCTCCCTCTTCTTCGCCATCGCCTTCTACGCCTCCGTGCTCGTCCACGAACTGGCCCACACCATCGCCGCGCTCCGCTTCAAGCTCCCGGTGCGCCGCATCCAGCTCCAGTTCTTCGGCGGCGTCTCCGAGATCGAGAAGGAGACCGAGACCCCCGGCCGCGAATTCGTCCTCGCGTTCGTCGGCCCCCTCCTCTCCCTCGTTCTCGCCGGCGTGTTCTATCTCTCCCTGTACGCCGTCGAGCCCGGCACCGTCCCCGGCGTCCTCCTCGCCGGCCTGATGATCTCCAACCTGATCGTCGCGGTCTTCAACCTGCTCCCCGGCCTCCCCCTGGACGGCGGCCGCATGCTCCGCGCCGTCATCTGGAAGATCACCGGCAAGCCCATGAGCGGCACCGTCGCCGCCGCCTGGGTCGGCCGCGCCCTCGCCGTCCTCGTCCTCGTCGGCCTCCCCCTGCTCACCCGCACCGGCGCCCTCGGCAACTCCACCGACGACATCAGCGGCCTCGACACCGTCACCGACGCCCTGCTCGCCGCCATCCTCGCCGCCATCATCTGGACCGGCGCCGGCAACAGCCTCCGCATGGCCCGGCTGCGCGAGCACCTCCCCGGGCTGAGCGCCCGCAGCCTCACCCGCCGCGCCATCCCCACCGAACCCGCCACCCCCCTCTCCGAGGCCCTCCGCCGCGCCAACGACGCGGGCGCCCGCGCCCTCGTCGTCGTCGACGGCCACGGCGAGCCCACCGGCATCGTCCGCGAGACCGCCATCGCCGCCGTCCCCCAGCACCGCCGCCCCTGGGTCGCCGTCAGCACCCTCGCCCAGGACCTCACCGACGGCATGCGCGTCCCCGCCGAACTCACCGGCCAGCCCCTCCTCGACCACCTCCGCGCCAGCCCCGCCACCGAGTACCTCGTCGTCGAGGACACCGGCGAGATCTACGGCGTCCTCGCGACCACCGACGTGGAACGCGCCTTCGTCAAGGCCATGGCACGACCCGGCGCGTAACCCCGGTAGGCTGGTCACATGTCCGAACCGACCGGTGCCGCCCGCCGACGCGGGCCCTTCAAGGTCGGGGACCAGGTTCAGCTGACCGACCCCAAGGGCCGTCACTACACGTTCACGCTCGAAGAGGGAAAGAACTTCCACACCCACAAGGGTTCCTTCCCGCACGACGAACTGATCGGCGCCCCCGAGGGCAGCGTTGTCCGCACCACCGGAAACGTCGCCTACCTCGCGCTGCGCCCCCTGCTCCCCGACTACGTCCTGTCCATGCCCCGCGGCGCCGCCGTGGTCTACCCCAAGGACGCGGGGCAGATCCTGGCCTTCGCCGACATCTTCCCCGGCGCACGCGTCGTGGAGGCCGGGGTGGGCTCGGGATCGCTCAGCAGTTTCCTCCTGCGCGCCATCGGAGACAGCGGCATGCTGCACTCCTACGAGCGCCGCGAAGACTTCGCCGAGATCGCGAAGGGCAACGTCGAACGCTACTTCGGCGGCCCCCACCCCGCCTGGCAGCTCACCGTGGGCGACCTCCAGGACAACCTGTCCGACACCGACGTCGACCGGGTCATCCTGGACATGCTCGCCCCCTGGGAGTGCCTGGAGGCCGTCTCCAAGGCCCTCGTCCCCGGCGGCATCCTCTGCTGCTACGTGGCCACCACCACCCAGCTCGCCCGCACCGTGGAGTCCATCCGCGAGTTCGGCTGCTACGCCGAGCCGCAGCCGTGGGAATCCATGATCCGCAACTGGCACGTCGAGGGTCTCGCCGTCCGCCCCGACCACCGCATGATCGGCCACACCGGCTTCCTCGTCACCGCCCGTCGCCTCGCGGACGGCGTCGAGCCCCCGATGCGCCGCCGCCGCCCCGCCAAGGGCGCCTACGGCGAGGACTACGAAGGCCCCAACAAGGGCTGACGTCCCGACACCCGCGGAGCGCCGCCGTCCACTTCCCCGCCCCTGGCGGGAACTCGACGGCGGCGCACCCATGTTCGGCGAGCACGGCCACAGGCCGACCCGCACCGACCCCACCTGTTCCGTCCCCCTGTGACGTATGGCACGATGCGCGGAAACCCACCGCACCGCCCCCACAGGAGACGTCTCGCGTGCAGCCCTCCGCCGCTCCGGACCTCGCGGACCTCGCCCACACCCATGCCCGGCCGGCCCACTGGCTCGCGATCGCCACCGCGACCGCCGCGGTCGTCGCCCTCGCCGGACTGCTCCAGCCCGGCCCCGCCGAGGCCACCGCTTCCCCCGTCGGCGCCCCGGCCTCCGCACCCGCCCCCGAGGCCACCGGCGCCGACTACCCGCTGGACTGCGGCGGAGGCCCCCACAAGATCGCCACGTGGGCGTCCGGAGACCTCGACGGCGACGGGAACCCCGAGACCGTTGCGGTCGTGCACTGCGAAGCCGGCTCCGGCACCCCGCCGAGCGGCGTCTACGTCCTCACCCGCGGCAAGCAGCCGGGCGCCCCCGCGCGCGTGGTGGCCACCCTCGTCGCACCCGAGCTGCGCAAGAACGTCACCGCGCTCGACGTACGCGACGGAGCGGTCCTCACCACTCTCCTCGGCTACTCGTCCCCCGACGTCCCCAGCTGCTGCCCCGACGAGAAGGAGCAGGTCAGCTGGCGCTGGCAGGGCGGCGCCTTCGTACGCGACGGTCAGGCCGGCGCGCGCAGCGCCTGACCCGTCACTCCGCGTCGGGGCCGTACACCTCGACCTTGTCGGCGGCCCGCCGCACATGGATGCAGTCGCCCGGGCACTCCTTCGCGGAGTCCACGACGTCCTGGAGCAGCGTCAGCGGAACCGGCGTCGTCGCCCCCGCCGCCTGAAGCAGCTCGTCGTCGGCGCTCTTCACATACGCGAGCCCGTCGATGTCCAGCTCGAAGACCTCGGGAGCGTACTGCGCGCAGATCCCGTCCCCGGTGCACAGGTCCTGGTCGATCCAGACCTCCAGCGCCTCACCGGCGTCCGTGGAAGGGACCTCGTGCTGCACGGTCATATCTCCTGCCGTTCCTGATCCTGAATCGCTTCTCGCGGGTAAGTCGGGCCCCCTCCGGCGGGTGTTGGCCCAAGACGACGATACAACCGCCCGCTTTCAAGCCGTGAAGGGTGGGTATTCCCTCTGGCGAGAGGGGAAGCGCAAGGGTGAAGATCGGACACACCTCGGAGTCTTTTTGATCTAGGGGTTTCAATCACCACCCACGCAGGTAGGGTCAGGAAGCGTCCAGCTCCCCTTGGAGGAGGTGAGGACCGTGGCAGCCCACGACGACGACATCAACCGCGGCATCCGGCCCGGGCGAGGGTCTGAAGACCCCGCCGGTCAGGTTGCCTATCTCGAGCAGGAAATCGCCGTCCTGCGCCGCAAGCTCGCCGACTCTCCGCGACACACGAGGATTCTCGAAGAGCGGATCGTCGAGCTGCAGACCAACCTGGCCGGCGTGTCCGCGCAGAACGAACGTCTGGCGAACACGCTCCGTGAGGCCCGCGACCAGATCGTGGCCCTCAAGGAGGAGGTCGACCGGCTCGCACAGCCGCCGGCCGGCTTCGGTGTCTTCCTGCAGGCCAACGAGGACGGCACATGCGACATCTTCACCGGGGGCCGCAAGCTCCGGGTGAACGTCAGCCCGAGCATCGAGCTCGACGAGCTCAAGCGCGGCCAGGAAGTCATGCTCAACGAAGCGCTCAACGTGGTCGAGGCCATGGAGTACGAGCGCGCCGGGGACATCGTCACCCTCAAGGAGATCCTCGAGGACGGCGAGCGCGCCCTGGTGGTCGGGCACACCGACGAGGAGCGGGTGGTGAGGCTCGCCGAGCCTCTGATGGACGTCACCATCCGCGCCGGCGACGCCCTGCTGCTCGACTCCAGGTCCGGCTACGTCTACGAGGTGGTCCCCAAGAGCGAGGTCGAAGAGCTCGTTCTCGAAGAGGTCCCGGACGTCGACTACGAGAAGATCGGCGGTCTGGGCGGCCAGATCGAGATGATCCGCGACGCGGTCGAGCTCCCCTACCTCTACCCGGACCTCTTCAAGGAGCACGAACTGCGCCCGCCCAAGGGCATCCTGCTCTACGGGCCGCCCGGCTGCGGCAAGACGCTGATCGCGAAGGCCGTGGCCAACTCCCTGGCCAAGAAGGTCGCCGAGGTGACCGGCCAGCCCGCGGGGAAGTCCTACTTCCTCAACATCAAGGGCCCCGAGCTCCTCAACAAGTACGTCGGTGAGACCGAGCGGCACATCCGCCTCGTCTTCCAGCGTGCCCGGGAGAAGGCGAGCGAGGGCACCCCCGTCATCGTCTTCTTCGACGAGATGGAATCCCTCTTCCGCACCCGTGGCTCCGGCGTCAGCTCGGACGTGGAGAACACCATCGTCCCGCAGCTCCTCGCCGAGATCGACGGTGTGGAGGGCCTGGAGAACGTCATCGTCATCGGCGCCTCCAACCGCGAGGACATGATCGACCCCGCGATCCTGCGGCCCGGCCGACTCGACGTCAAGATCAAGATCGAGCGTCCGGACGCGGAGGCCGCGAAGGACATCTTCGCGAAGTACCTCACGGCCACCCTGCCGCTGCACGCCGACGACCTCTCGGAGCACAGCGGCTCCAAGGCCGCCGCCGCGCACGGAATGATCCAGTCCGTGGTCGAGCAGATGTACGCCGAATCCGAGGAGAACCGCTTCCTCGAAGTCACGTACGCCAACGGCGACAAGGAAGTCCTCTACTTCAAGGACTTCAACTCCGGCGCGATGATCCAGAACATCGTCGACCGGGCCAAGAAGATGGCCATCAAGGCCTTCCTCGACCACAACCAGAAGGGCATCCGCGTCTCCCACCTCCTCCAGGCCTGCGTGGACGAGTTCAAGGAGAACGAGGACCTGCCCAACACCACCAACCCCGACGACTGGGCCCGGATCTCCGGAAAGAAGGGCGAGCGGATCGTGTTCATCCGCACCCTCGTCACCGGAAAGCAGGGCGCGGACACGGGACGCTCCATCGACACGGTGGCCAATACCGGTCAGTACCTGTAAAACGCCCACCGGCTGCGGATGTCCGGAAACCGGGCATCCGCAGCCGGCGCATTCCATCCAGCATTTCCCCCGGCAGTTCAGGGAAATACGCAAACGATCTCCCCACCAGCGCGGAGCCGCTCTAGGCTCATCGGTACCGCCGAGTCGCGCACAGTGAGCGCCGCCGGGCAAGGAGGGCCGCATGACCGTACGGCGAGTAATGGGCATCGAGACGGAGTACGGGATCTCCGTCCCGGGACACCCGAACGCCAATGCCATGCTCACCTCGTCCCAGATCGTCAACGCCTACGCGGCGGCGATGCACCGGGCGCGCCGCGCCCGCTGGGACTTCGAGGAGGAGAACCCGCTGCGGGACGCCCGCGGCTTCGACCTCGCCCGCGAGGTGGCCGACTCCAGCCAGCTCACCGACGAGGACATCGGCCTGGCCAACGTGATCCTCACCAACGGGGCGAGGCTCTACGTGGACCACGCCCACCCGGAGTACAGCTCGCCCGAGGTCACCAACCCGCGCGACGCCGTCCTGTGGGACAAGGCCGGCGAGCGGATCATGGCGGAGGCCGCCGAGCGCGCCGCGCAGCTCCCCGGGGCCCAGCCGATCCACCTCTACAAGAACAACACCGACAACAAGGGCGCCTCCTACGGCACGCACGAGAACTATCTGATGAAGCGGGAGACCCCCTTCTCGGACATCGTGCGCCACCTCACCCCCTTCTTCGTCTCCCGCCAGGTCGTGACCGGCGCGGGACGGGTCGGCATCGGCCAGGACGGCCGCGAGCACGGCTTCCAGATCAGCCAGCGCGCGGACTACTTCGAGGTCGAGGTGGGTCTGGAGACGACCCTCAAGCGGCCCATCATCAACACCCGCGACGAGCCGCACGCCGACGCCGAGCGCTACCGCCGGCTGCACGTGATCATCGGCGACGCCAACCTCTCCGAGATCTCGACCTACCTCAAGCTGGGCACCACCGCCCTGGTCCTGTCGATGATCGAGGACGGCTTCATCACCGTGGACCTCGCCGTCGACCAGCCCGTACGGACCCTCCACCACGTCTCGCACGACCCGACTCTGCAGTACCTGGTCACGCTCCGCAGCGGCCGCACGCTCACCGCGGTGCAGCTCCAGATGGAGTACTTCGAACTGGCCAGGAAGTACGTGGACGAGCGGTACGGCACGGACGCGGACGAGCAGACCAAGGACGTCCTGACCCGCTGGGAGGACACCCTCAACCGGCTCGAGAACGACCCCATGAGCCTGGCCGGCGAGCTCGACTGGATCGCCAAGCGGGAGCTCATGGAGGGCTACCGGCGCCGGGACGGTCTCGACTGGGACGCGGCCCGGCTGCACCTCGTGGACCTCCAGTACGCGGACGTGCGCCCGGACAAGGGCCTCTACAACCGGCTGGCGGCCCGCGGGCGCATGAAGCGGCTCCTGGACGAGACCGATGTGGAGCGGGCCGAGACGGCGCCTCCCGAGGACACCCGGGCCTACTTCCGGGGCCGCTGTCTCGAGCAGTACGCCGACGACGTCGCCGCGGCCTCCTGGGACTCGGTGATCTTCGACCTGCCCGGCCGGGACTCCCTCCAGCGCGTCCCGACCCTGGAGCCGCTGCGCGGCACCAAGGCCCATGTGAAGTCGCTCCTCGACCGCTGCCGGACGGCCGAGGAACTGGTCCGGGTTCTCTCCGGCGGCTGATCCGAGGCCCGCCACGGGCCTGAAATGCCCCGGCACTGGGAATCATGGAAACAGTGCCCGGGCGTTGTGGAAACCACGGGGCCGAAGTCGGACCCCACGTATAGGGTCTGATCTTGTACGGACTCAACCGAGCGGGCCGATTCGAGCGGGGTGAGGTATATGGCGACCAAGGACACCGGCGGCGGACAGCAGAAGGCGACGCGTTCCACGGAGGAGGTCGAGGAGACCACCACGGAGGCGAACTCCGACCTCCAGGAGCGCCAGGAGAAGCTGAGCGAGGACGTGGACTCCGTCCTGGACGAGATCGACGACGTCCTCGAGGAGAACGCCGAGGACTTCGTGCGGTCCTTCGTGCAGAAGGGCGGCGAGTAGCCGCCCCACGCACGGTCGTCCTCCGTCCCCGGAGCCCCGGAGAAAGCCGTGGGTCCGGGGACGGATGACAAGCGGTGGCACGGGTAAGGTCCGTGCACAGCAATCAAGATCGGCCCGCGCGTCCCAGGGCGGACCGACTCTCCCACCCGGAAGGAATCGCGTGGAAGCCAACCCTCGTAGCACCGGGCGTCTGCCGGCGGCCTTCCTGACGCCCGGGTCGTCCTCGTTCATGGACTTCCTGTCCGCGCACTCGCCGGATCAGCTCCCCGGCAACCGGCGGCTGCCGGAGGGCGTCGTCGAGGCCCCGCACGGGACGACCATCGTGGCCGCGACGTTCCCCGGCGGGGTCGTCCTCGCCGGTGACCGGCGCGCCACCATGGGGAACATGATCGCGCAGCGGGACATCGAGAAGGTCTTCCCGGCCGACGAGTACTCCGCGGTCGGCATCGCCGGCACCGCCGGTCTCGCCGTGGAGATGGTCAAGCTGTTCCAGCTGGAGCTGGAGCACTTCGAGAAGGTGGAGGGCGTCACGCTCTCCCTCGAGGGCAAGGCGAACCGTCTCTCCACCATGATCCGCGGCAACCTCGGCATGGCCATGCAGGGACTGGCCGTCGTGCCGCTCTTCGCGGGCTGGGACGAGTCGAAGGAGAAGGGCCGCATCTTCTCGTACGACGTGACCGGCGGCCGCTCCGAGGAGCACGGGTTCGCCGCCACCGGCTCCGGCTCGATCTTCGCGCGCGGTTCGATGAAGAAGCTGTACCGCGCCGACCTGACCGAGCAGGAGGCCACCACCCTGGTCGTCCAGGCGCTCTACGACGCGGCGGACGACGACTCGGCGACCGGCGGCCCCGACATGGCACGCCGGATCTTCCCGATCGTCACGGTCATCACGGACGAGGGCTACCGCAGGCTCACCGAGGCCGAGTCCTCCGAGCTGGCCCGAGCGGTCACCGCACGGCGCCTCGAGCAGCCCGACGGGCCGCGCGCCGCCCTGCTCTGACCCCCCGTCGTTCTGCAGAAGCCCAGAAGAAAGGGACGGACCGCCGGTGTCCACTCCGTTCTACGTCTCACCCCAGCAGGCCATGGCCGACCGGGCGGAGTACGCCCGCAAGGGCATCGCCCGAGGCCGCAGCCTCGTCGTCCTCCAGTACACCGACGGCATCGTCTTCGTCGGCGAGAACCCGTCCCGCGCGCTGCACAAGTTCAGCGAGATCTACGACCGGATCGGCTTCGCCGCCGCCGGCAAGTACAACGAGTACGAGAACCTCCGCATCGGCGGTGTGCGCTACGCCGACCTGCGCGGCTACACCTACGACCGGGACGACGTCACCGCGCGCGGCCTGGCCAACGTCTACGCCCAGACGCTGGGCACGATCTTCTCCAGCGCGGGGGAGAAGCCGTACGAGGTCGAGCTGGTCGTCGCCGAGGTCGGGGAGGACTCGTCGGGTGACCAGATCTACCGGCTGCCGCACGACGGCTCGATCGTGGACGAGCACGGTTCGGTCGCCGTCGGCGGAAACGCGGAGCAGATCAGCTCCTTCCTGGACCAGCGGCACCGGGACGGCATGTCCCTGGCCGAGGCCCTGAAGCTGGCCGTGCAGGCGCTCTCCCGGGACACCAACGGCAGTGAGCGGGAGATCCCCGCGGAGCGGCTCGAAGTGGCGGTCCTCGACCGCACGCGCCCGCAGCAGCGCAAGTTCAAGCGGATCGTCGGCCGCCAGCTGTCGCGCCTCCTGCAGGCGGACAACGCGGCGGTGACGAAGACGGACGAGCCGTCGGACGAGGCGCCCGAGGAGTAGGCCCACCCATCCCGAAGGGGGCCCGGTCCATGGCGACCGGGCCCCCTTCGGCGTACGGGCGTAGCCCCCGCCCCGCACAAGCCTCAGGGGGCCGGTACAGGGCCCTCGGAGCCCTCGGGGGCCCCGGGCGCCGGGGTGGGGCCGGCGGAGTCCGGGAGGGCCGGCGCGGGGCCGGTGGAGCCGCGGGGGACGAGCGCGGCGGGCAGGGAGACCGGCGCGGGCCGGTCGCCCCCGAGGACGGCGAGCAGCGCCTCCATGCCCCGCCGCCCGAACTCCTCGGCGGGCAGCCGGACCGTGGTCAGCTCCGGCTCGACGACGGTCGCGAGGGCCATGTCGTCGAAGCCGGTGACCGACAGGTCATCGGGGACCCGCAGTCCGAGCCGCCGCGCGGCCTTGCAGACGCCGGCCGCGAGGATGTCGTCGTCGCAGATCACCGCCGTGGGACGGGGGCCGGGCGCGGCCAGGGCCCGCCCGGCGGCCTCCCACGCGTCCGCGACGTTCAGCGGCGACCGTACGGTGCGCACCTCCGTCCCGCGCAGGGCGTGGGCGAGCGTGGCGGCCCGCACGTCGAACGTCCAGGAGGGGGCCGCGGACGCCAGGTGCAGGAAGCGGCGGTGACCGAGTCCCAGCAGGTGCCCGGTCACCTGGCGCATGCCCTCGGCGACGTCGAGGTTCACGTGCGCGGCGGCGCCGGGGCCGGCCGGGTCGCTGTCGAGCATGACCAGCGGCAGGTCGGTGCCCCGGAAGGCCTCCAGGGCGTCGGTCGCCATCGAAGAGGCGATCACGCCGTCGAGGGCTGCCTGTGCCGAGGCGAAGGGGTCACGCGCGGGGCCGAGGCCGTCGGGGGAGGGGTACAGGACGACGCCGAAGCCGTGCCGGGCCGCCTCGGCGGCGGCGCCCGTGTAGACGTGGGCGAAGAACTCGTTGGTGAGGGCCGGGACCACGAGGAGGGCGGTCCGGGTGCTGCCGAGGCGGAGGTTGCGGGCGGCGAGGTTCGGCCGGTACCCCAGGCTCCGGGCGGCCTCGCGGACGGCGTCGGCGGTGCGCCCGGAGACCCGGCCGCGCCACTTGTCGCCGAGCACGAGGGAGACGGTGGCCTGGGAGACGCCCGCGGCCCGGGCGACGTCCCGACTGGTGGGGCGGGTGCCGCCGAGCGGCTCCGGGGTCTGCACTGGGGCCTCCGCGTCGGACGGTTCCGGGGTGCGGGCTGGACCCGCGTACAGCCGACATGGTACGTATGACGAAGGACGTTATACGTAAAACCTCGGCCGGGTCCGAGGCGAGGGGAGACCACATGGCCACCGAGGCGTCGGCACACGGCGGCTATCTCGACATACTCCGGGCGCCGCACGCCGCCCGGCTGCTCGCCGGCACCCTGCTCGGACGCCTGCCCAACGGCACCGGCCCCGTCGCCCTCACCCTCTTCGTCCGCGACCAGGGCGGCAGCTACACCCTCGCCGGCGGCCTCATCGCCGCCTACGGCGTCGCCACCGCCGTCGGCCAGCCCCTTCTCGGCCGCGCCGTCGACCTCAAGGGCCAGCCCCGGGTCCAGCTCCCCGCCGCGGCCCTCTCCGCCCTCGGCATGGCGGTCCTCGCCCTGACCGGCATCGGCCACCTCCCGCTCGCGTACGCGGCCGTCGTCCTCGCCGGCCTCTTCACCCCGCCCCTCGAAGGCGGACTGCGGGCCCTCTGGCCCGGCGTCCTCGGCCGCGAGGACCGGGTCCACCGGGCGTACGCCCTCGACGCGGTCGCGCAGGAGGTCATGTTCACCGCGGGCCCCCTTCTGCTGACCCTCCTCGTCTCCCTCTGGTCGCCCGCCGCCGCCCTCCTCGTCATCAACCTCCTCGGCGTCCTCGGCGCCCTCTCCGTCATCCTCTCCGAGCCCTCCCGCACCTGGCGCTCCGCGCCCCGGGAGGCCCACTGGCTGGGCGCCCTGCGCTCACCGGGACTCCTCGCCCTCCTCGGCTCCTTCTTCTTCGTCGGCCTCGCCCTCGGCTCCATCACCGTCGCCGCCGTCGCCTACGCCGACGACCGCGGCGCCCCGTCCGTCTACGGCTGGCTGATGGCGGCCCTCGGCCTCGGCGCGCTCCTCGGCGGCGTCGTCTACGGCGCGCGCCGGTGGTCCGGCGCCCCCGAGCGGCGGCTCCGCGTGCTCGTCCTGCTCCTCGCGGTCTGCTACCTGCCGCTCGTCCTCACGCCCGGCCCCGTCGCCATGACCGGTCTCTCGGCCCTCGCCGGCGTCTTCCTGGCGCCCGCGCTCGCCTGCGCCTTCATCGTCGTGGACCGGCACGCGCCGCGCGGCACCGTGACCGAGGCCTTCTCCTGGCTCGTCACGACCTTCGGAGTCGGCTCCGCCCTCGGCTCGGCCGTGGCGGGACCCGCCGTGGAACTCGCGGGGACCGTCTCCGGTTTCGCCGTCGCCGGAGCGGGCGGTCTGGTCGCCTTCCTCGTCCTCCTGGCGACCGGCCGCGCCCTCGGCGCGCCCCTGGCCTCCGACACCCCCGCGGCCGACCCGCGACACGCCGTGGGCGCGGGCGCCCCCACCCCCGTACACAGCGAAAAGAACACGCACTGATCGGAAAATGATCGAAACGGGAACGCCCAACCCGGTTTCAGCACAGGCCGTCAGGCGTAATGTTCAGACATGGACCGCCGCATTTTCGGGCTGGAGAACGAGTACGGCGTCACGTGCACGTTCAGGGGACAGCGCCGACTGTCTCCTGACGAAGTGGCGCGCTACCTCTTCCGCCGTGTCGTGTCATGGGGCCGCAGCAGCAATGTCTTCCTGCGGAACGGCGCCCGCCTGTACCTGGACGTGGGATCGCATCCGGAATACGCCACACCGGAATGCGACGACGTGACCGAACTGGTCACCCACGACAAGGCCGGCGAGCGCATTCTCGAGGGCCTGCTCGTCGACGCCGAACGCCGCCTGCACGAGGAGGGAATCGCAGGCGACGTCTACCTCTTCAAGAACAACACCGACTCGGCCGGAAACTCCTACGGATGCCACGAGAACTATCTCGTCGCCCGTCACGGAGAGTTCTCCCGGCTCGCGGACATCCTCATTCCGTTCCTGGTCACCCGGCAGCTCATCTGCGGCGCGGGGAAGGTCCTCCAGACCCCGCGGGGCGCGGTGTTCTGCGTCTCCCAGCGCGCCGAGCACATCTGGGAGGGCGTCAGCTCCGCGACCACCCGCTCGCGGCCCATCATCAACACCCGCGACGAGCCGCACGCCGACGCCGAGCGCTACCGCCGGCTGCACGTCATCGTCGGCGACTCGAACATGTCCGAGACGACCATGCTGCTCAAGGTCGGCGCCACCGACCTGGTGCTCCGCATGATCGAGGCGGGCACGGTGATGCGCGACCTCACCCTGGAGAACCCCATCCGGGCCATCCGCGAGGTCAGCCACGACATCACCGGACAGCGCAAGGTCCGGCTCGCCAGCGGCCGCGAGGCCTCCGCCCTCGAGGTCCAGCGCGAGTACTACGAGAAGGCCGTCGACTTCGTGGACCGGCGGGGCATCCGGACCGGCACGGTCGCCCAGGTCCTGGAGCTGTGGGGCCGCACGCTCGACGCGATCGAGAGCGAGCGCCTCGACCGCATCGAGACCGAGATCGACTGGGTCATGAAGCACCGGCTCATCGAGCGCTACCGGGCCAAGCACAACATGACCATGTCGAACCCGAGGGTCGCGCAGATAGACCTCGCGTACCACGACATCCACCGCCGTCGTGGGCTCTACTACCTGCTCCAGAAGAACGGGCAGGCGGCGCGGATCTGCAACGACCTGAAGATCTTCGAGGGCAAGTCGGTGCCCCCGCAGACCACTCGGGCCAGGCTGCGCGGCGATTTCATCCGCCGCGCACAGGAGCAGCGGCGGGACTTCACCGTCGACTGGGTCCACCTCAAGCTGAACGACCAGGCGCAGCGCACGGTGTTGTGCAAGGACCCGTTCCGCTCCGTCGACGACCGGGTCGAAAAACTGATCGCCGGAATGTAGGCAGGTCGTACCGGCCAGGGCCCCGCACGTTTGGCGTGCGGGGCCCTCGACGTGACAGGAGGGTCCCCTAGAGTGTCGGCACAACTACTGTGCCGTCTGAGATCTGAGGAACACGTGCGCCGACTTGCCGGCCTTCTCGTCGTCCCGCTGCTGCTGCTCTCGACAGCGGCGTGCGGCAGCGACGACAAGGGCTCCGATTCCGCCTCGATGAAGAACGGACTGCCCGCCATCACCGCGGGTCAGAAGTTCGGGGAGAAGCCGACCCTCTCCAAGGGCGAGGGCGACCCGCCCAAGGAACTCGAGGTCAACGTCATCAGCGAGGGCAAAGGCGCGGTGACGAAGAAGGGCGACTCGATCCAGGTGAACTACCTGGGTCAGGCCTGGGACTCCACCACCCCCTTCGACAACAGCTTCGACCGCGGCGAGCCGTTCAGCCTGACGCTCGGCGAGGGCGGCGTGATCAAGGGCTGGGACCAGGGCCTGGAGGGCCAGAAGGTCGGCAGCCGCGTCGAGATCGGCATCCCGCCGGAGCTCGGCTACGGCGAGAAGGGTTCGCCGCCGAAGATCGGGCCCAACGCCACCCTCGTCTTCGTCGTGGACATCCTGAAGGCCGTCACGATCCCGAAGTCCGCCACGGGCACCCCGGTCGCCCAGGAGAACAAGGACCTGCCGAAGGTCGGGGTGAACACCGACGGCAAGGCGCCCACGCTGACCGTCCCGAAGGTCGCCCCGCCGACGAAGCTCGTCTCGAACTACGTGATCGAGGGCGGCGGCGAGGCCGTGAAGGCCACCGACACGGTCGTCGTGAACTACGTCGCCGCCCTCTGGAAGGACGGCAAGGTCTTCGACTCGACGTACACCGGCGGCAAGCCCGCGACCTTCCCGCTCGCCAACCTCACGCTGAAGGGCCTCAAGGACGGCCTCGTCGGCAAGAAGGTCGGCAGCCGCGTCCTGATCGTCGCCCCGCCGGCGACGGCGTTCGGCGACAAGGAGCAGCAGGGGATTCCGAAGAACTCCACGCTGGTGTTCGCCATGGACATCCTCACGAAGGTGTAAGACTGTCCCGATCACGCAGTTCATCAGCATGAGGAGCAGTTCAGTGAGCATCGAGAAGCCCGAGATCGACTTCCCGGGTGGCGAGCCGCCGAAGGACCTGGAGATCAAGGACATCTGGGAGGGCGACGGCGAGCTCGCCGAAGCCGGTGACTTCGTGAAGGTCCACTACGTCGGTGTGTCCTTCGACTCCGGCGAGGAGTTCGACGCCTCCTGGAACCGCGGCGCCCCGCTCGACTTCAACCTCGGCGCCGGCCAGGTCATCCAGGGCTGGGACCGTGGCGTCCAGGGCATGAAGGTCGGCGGCCGCCGCCAGCTGGTCATCCCCGCGGACCTCGCCTACGGCGACCGCGGTGCCGGCGGCAAGATCGCCCCGGGCGAGGCGCTGATCTTCGTCTGCGACCTCGTGGGCGTCACCAAGCGCTGACCCCCAACCCGGCCGGGCACCGTCCCGGCCCGTGACGGTCCTGTGAGGGCCCCCGCCGTCCACGGCGGGGGCCCTCGGCTTGGGCCCCGACACCCCGGGGCGGTACGGTCGGACGTCCGACAAGTGGATCCGGCAAAAGAGGTGCGGGGCGTCGATGGCGATTGCCAAGTCCGAGCGGCTGATGAATCTCGCGCTGTGCCTCCTCGGGACACGCCGTCCGCTGAGCAAGCGGGAACTCCGCGGCTCCATCGAGGCCTACCTCGAAGCCGGCGGCGACGACGCCTTCAACCGTATGTTCGAGCGCGACAAGGACGATCTGCGCGAGCTCGGCCTCGTCATCGAGACCGTGGAGAACCTGGAGGGCGAGACCGGCTACCTCGCCCGCCGCGACTCCAACCGGCTGCCGCCCATCACCCTCGACGCCGAGGAGGCCGCCGCACTCGGCCTCGCCGCGAAGGTCTGGCAGCAGGCCCGCCTCGCCGGCGCCGCCAGCGGCGCCCTGCAGAAGCTCCGCGCCGCCGGCATGCCGGAGGCGGAGGACTCGTACGACACCCAGCCCAGCGCCCTCGAACCCCGCATCCCCGTCCACGAGGCCGCCTTCGAACCGCTGATGCTGGCCTGCCGCGACCGCCGGCCCGTCGTCTTCGACTACCGCAAGGCCAACGCCGCCCGCCCCGGCACCCGCCAGGTCGAGCCCTGGACCCTCGAATGCTGGCGCGGCCACTGGTACCTGGCCGGCTGGGACCGCGACCGCGGCGCGGAGCGCGTCTTCCGCCTCTCCCGGATCACCGGCAAGGTCCGCTCCCGGGCCGGCGCCTTCACCGCACCCGTGCCCGACGTCGTCACCGTCCGGGAGACCGTGGAGAGCTGGGCGGGGGAGACCGCCACCCGCTCGGCCAGGATCCGGCTGCGCACCGGCTGCGGTTACCCCCTGCGGGCCCGCGCCCAGTCCGTACGCGAGGGCACCGACGGCTGGGACGAGCTGGAGATCCCGTACGGGCACGGGCTCGACGCCTGGCTCGTCGAGTTCGGTCCCGATGTCGTCGTACTGGAACCGGCCGATCTGCGCGCCGATGTGGTGGACCGGCTCCGTGCCGTGGCCAAGGGCTGAGGGGAAGACGAACCGCATGGCTGCCAACGCGATCGACCAGACGA
The DNA here is from genome assembly GCF_042716475.1 of Streptomyces sp. NPDC058671. Taxonomy (NCBI): domain Bacteria; kingdom Bacillati; phylum Actinomycetota; class Actinomycetes; order Kitasatosporales; family Streptomycetaceae; genus Streptomyces; species Streptomyces sp. NPDC058671. Next base: position 60,913 of record NZ_JBHXSA010000015.1, read on the forward strand.
GGCGGATGCTCTCGCTCGTCACCTACCTCCGCGAGCGCCCCGGCGCCCACGTCGCCGACGTCGCGCGCGCCTTCGGGATCACCGAGGACGAGCTGATCTCCGACCTGGACGTGCTGCCCATGTGCGGGACCAGTTTCCGCGGCGGCGACCTCCTCGACATCGACACCGACGGCGACCGGATCTGGTGGCGCAACCCGAGCGCGCTCAGCGCGGAGGCCGCCGCGCCGCTGCGGCTGGCCGCCGACGAGGCGACGGCCCTCCTCGTCGCCGCGCGTGCCGTCGCCACCCTGCCGGGACTCCGCGAGAGCGACCGGGAGGCGCTGCTGCGCGCCACCGCCAAGCTGGAGGCCGCGGCAGGCGAGGCAGCCGGGGCCAGCTCCCGGCTCTCGGTGACCTTCGAATCGGAGGGCGGGGTATTCGCCGAGGTCGACCGGGCGATCTCGGAGCGCCGCCGCCTGTGGGTGCGCTACTACTCGCCGGCGCGCGACGAGCTCACCGAGCGCGAGGTCGACCCGATCCGCCTGTTCGCCGTCGGTCACACGTACATGGAGGCGTGGTGCCGGCTCTCCGAGGCGCGCCGCACCTTCCGGCTGGACCGTGTGGCCGAGATCCGCATCCTCGACGAGCACGCGGCGCCGCCGGAGCTGGAGCTGCGCGACCTCTCCGCGGGTCTCGTCCAGCCGTCCGCCGACGACCCCGAGGTGGTGATCGAGGTCGGCCCCGGCGGCCGCTGGGTCGCGGAGTACTACCCCCACGACCGGGCCGACGAGCTGTCCGGCGGAGGGCTGCGGATCACCCTCCGTACGCCGGACCCGGCGTCGCTGCGGCGGCTCGCGCTGCGGCTCGGCAGCGACGGGCGGATCGTCGCGCCGCAGGAACTCGCCGACAACGCGAGGACGGCGGCCGCCGCCGCGCTCGCCGCCTACGAAGGCGAGTGACGTTCTCCCCCGAGGGGACGCAGTGACGGACGTAGCCGCTGACGCGGGAGTCGAGAGATGAGGGAAATCTCCGTGATGCACGGTTCTGTGGCGACGATGGCCCCGGTCCTCTTCAAGGCCGCCTGTCCCGACTGCCGCTCCCGCTTCGAACTCTCCGCGAGCGCCCTGCGCCTCGCCATCGGCGCCAGCAGCCGCACCACCTTCTACTCCTTCACCTGCCCCGAGTGCGGCAGCTCCGTCCGCAAGCCCGCGGGTGAACGCATCGTCGAACTCCTCACCGGCGGCGGCGTCCGGACCCTGCGCCTCCACACCACCGTCTGAGCGGCCCACCACGGCCCCTCCACCCCTGCCCGAGCGGGCCACGCCCCGGCCGCCCCCCCCGCCCAACGTCTAGGCTCACCACATGTTCTGGCCCATGCTCGCCATCGCCCTCGGCTTCCTCGGCCTCGCCGTCCTCGGCGTCCTGGCCGTCAAGGTCTTCCTCGAAGTCCAACGCCTCGGCCGTCAAGTGGCACTCACCACACAGCGGATCAACCAGGCCGCCGAAGAGCTGGAGACCGCCGCCGCCGGACTGGCCGGATCCGCCGAGAACCTGCGCTGAGTCCGTGCCGTACGCTGCACGAAGCGGCCCTGGACCGGGCACGCGGGACGCAATCGGGAGTATGCACGGGCATTGCCCTGTGTTTACTCCTGCGGGTTACGATCGCAGGCAGCGCGGTGGCCGGACACCCGTCCGACCCGCCGGGCACGCACTCCATGTCGCCTCGGTGAAGAAGGTACACAGCTATGGGTAGGCTCGGCCCCACCGAGATCATTCTGATCCTCGTCGTCATCATCCTGCTGTTCGGCGCCAAGAAGCTCCCGGACATGGCTCGCTCGCTCGGCAAGTCCGCCCGCATCCTCAAGAGCGAGGCCAAGGCGATGAAGTCGGACGACCAGCAGAGCGCCCCCGCCGACCCGCCGCACGCCGGCACCGGCACCACCGCCACGGACCAGCCCGCCCCGCGCACCATCCAGGCCGCTCCCGGAGACGTGACCAGCTCGCGTCCCGTGACCGAGCCCTCGGACACCACCAAGCGCTGACCCGGTCCGCCGCGGCCGCCGCGCCCCGGCGGCGGTCTGCCGCACGAGATGAGGACGTGGGTTGCCCAAGTCTGCCCGCAAGCAGGAGAAGGATCCCGAGGGCCGGATGCCCCTCGTGGAGCACCTGCGTGAACTCCGCAACCGACTGGCGAAGGGTCTCCTCGCCGTCTCAGCGGTGACGATCGTCGCCCTCGTGTACAGCGAGGAGCTCATGCAGTTCCTGACGAGATCGGTGCCCACCTGCGCACCGCACGTCACCAGCGACGGTGGCAACTGCGCGATCGTCTCCTTCAACACGCTGATGGCGCCGTTCAGCACGACGATCCAGCTGTCGCTGACCGCGGGCCTCGTCGTCGCGAGCCCCATCTGGCTCTACCAGCTCTGGGCCTTCGTCGCGCCCGGACTGCACAGGAGCGAGAAGAAGTACACGTACGCCTTCGTCGGCGCGGCCGTACCGCTCTTCTCCGCAGGCGCCTACCTCGCCTACCTCATCCTTCCCATCAGCGTGAAGGTTCTCATCAGCCTCACGCCCAGCGGCTCCGCGAACATCCTCTCCCTCGGTGACGTCCTCGACTTCACCCTGCGCATGGTGCTCGTCTTCGGTCTCGCCTTCGAGCTGCCGCTCGTCCTGGTCATGCTCAACCTCACCGGCGTCCTCACCGGCCGCCGCATGGCCGGCTGGTGGCGCGGTGTGATCATGGGCGTCTTCGTCTTCGGCGCCATCATCACCCCCACCACCGACCCCATCGGCATGATCGCCCTCGCCGGCCCCATCACCGTCCTGTACTTCGGCGCCGTCGGCTTCTCCCTCCTCAACGACCGGCGACGCCGGCGCCGCGACCCCGACGCCGAACTCGACGACGACGAGGCGTCCGCCCTCGACCTCAGGCCCGAGGCCGTCGCCGCCGTCGAACCGGTCGCCGCCTCCCGCGCCTTGCCCGAGCAGGCCACCGGAGAGCACGGCGCGATCAGTCCGCACCGGGTCAACGGGTACGACGACATCACCTGATCTTGTAGGGTCCCCCCAGACTCCGTCCGGGGGGACCGCCCATGACCAGCGACATCACCCTCTTCGTCAACCCCACCGCGGGCCGCGGTCGCGGCGCCCACGCCGCCCGGCCCGCCGCCCGCGCCCTCAGGGACGCGGGCTTCGCCGTCCGTACCGTCCTCGGACACGACGCCGCCGACGCCCTCAGCCGCGCCCGTGAGGCCGTCGCCGAGGGCACCGGCGCCCTCGTCGCCGTCGGCGGCGACGGCCTGGTCTCCCTCGCCCTGCAAGCCGTCGCCGGCACCCGCACCCCCCTCGGTGTCATCGCCGCGGGCACCGGCAACGACTTCGCCCGCACCCTCGGCCTGCCCGTCCGGGACCCGGGCGCCGCGGCCGGGGTCACCGCCGAGATCCTCAAGACCACCGGCGGCCGGACCATCGACCTGGGGCGGATCAACCGCGGCCCCGCGGCCGCGGGAGCCCCGGCCGGCGGCCCCACTGCCCCCACCGTCCCCGGCGGCCGCCCCCTCAGCCGCTGGTACGGCACCGTCCTCGCCTCAGGTTTCGACTCGCGCGTCAACGACCGGGGCAACCGCATGCGCATCCCCGCCGGACGCTTCACCTACGACCTCGCGATCATCGCCGAACTCGCCGGCTTCCGGCCCGTCCCCTACCGCCTCACCCTCGACGACGGACACGTCGTCGAGACCGACGCCACCCTCGTCGCCGTCGGCAACGGCAGCTCCTACGGCGGCGGCATGCGCATCTGCGCCGACGCCCGCACCGACGACGGACTCCTCGACGTCACCGTCGTCGGGGACTGCGACCGCACCACCCTGATCAAGGTCTTCCCCCTCGTCTACAAAGGCACCCACCTCGACCACCCCAAGGTGACCACGTACCGCGTCCGCTCCCTCACCCTGGACGCCCCCGGCACCACCGGCTACGCCGACGGCGAGCCCCTCGGCCCGCTGCCCCTCACCGTGGAATGCGTACCCGCCGCCCTGCGCGTCCTGGCCCCCTGCCCGGGGCTCTCCACATCCGCCCGATCCCCTCGATAAAGATCGCGTCACTGTCACAGGGGGCGGGTAGGCTCGACGACAAGATGACAGAGGACCTCACACCAGCCGAGGCGTACGCGGCCGCCCGCGCCCGCAACGCCGAGCAGGCCACCGCGCTCGCCCCCTTCCGCGAGATGTACGAGTTCGATCTGGACCCCTTCCAGATCGAGGCCTGCCAGGCCCTCGAAGCGGGCAAGGGCGTGCTCGTCGCAGCGCCCACGGGCTCCGGCAAGACCATCGTCGGCGAGTTCGCCGTCCACCTGGCCCTCACCCAGGGCCGCAAATGCTTCTACACGACACCCATCAAGGCACTGTCGAACCAGAAGTACGCCGACCTCGTCAGGCGCTACGGCGCCGACAAGGTCGGCCTCCTCACCGGGGACAACAGCGTCAACGGCGACGCGCCGATCGTGGTCATGACCACCGAAGTCCTCCGCAACATGCTGTACGCGGGATCGCAGGCCCTCTCCGGCCTCGGATACGTCGTCATGGACGAGGTCCACTACCTCTCCGACCGCTTCCGAGGCGCCGTCTGGGAGGAAGTGATCATCCACCTCCCCGAATCCGTCACCCTCGTCTCGCTCTCCGCCACCGTGTCGAACGCCGAGGAGTTCGGCGACTGGCTCGACACCGTCCGCGGCGACACCGAGGTCATCGTCTCCGAGAGCCGCCCCGTCCCACTCTGGCAGCACGTCCTCGCCGGCCGCCGGATGTACGACCTCTTCGAGGAGGAGACCGACCACGGCGGCCGCGGCGCCTCCCGCCGCGAGGTCAACCCCGACCTCCTCCGCCTCGCCCGCACCGAGAACACGCGCACGTACAACCCGCGCGACCGGCGCCGCGGCAAGATGGTCCGCGAGGCCGACCGCGAGCGCGAGCGCCGCCAGCGCTCCCGCATCTGGACCCCCGGCCGCCCCGAGGTCATCGAGCGCCTCGACGCCGAAGGGCTCCTGCCCGCCATCACCTTCATCTTCAGCCGCGCCGCCTGCGAGGCCGCCGTCCAGCAGTGCCTCTACGCCGGACTCCGCCTCAACGACGACGACGGACGCCGACGCGTCCGCGAGATCGTCGAGGAGCGCACCGCCACCATCCCCCGCGAGGACCTCCACGTCCTCGGCTACTACGAGTGGCTCGAAGCCCTGGAGCGGGGCATCGCCGCCCACCACGCCGGCATGCTCCCCACCTTCAAGGAGGTCGTCGAAGACCTCTTCGTCCGCGGCCTCGTGAAAGCCGTCTTCGCCACCGAGACCCTCGCCCTCGGCATCAACATGCCCGCGCGAACCGTCATCCTCGAAAAGCTCGTCAAGTGGAACGGCGAACAGCACGCCGACATCACCCCCGGCGAGTACACCCAGCTCACCGGCCGCGCCGGACGCCGTGGCATCGACGTCGAAGGCCACGCCGTCGTCCTCTGGCAGCGCGGTCTCGACCCCGAGCACCTCGCCGGACTCGCCGGCACCCGCACGTACCCCCTGCGCTCCAGCTTCCGGCCCTCGTACAACATGGCGGTCAACCTCGTCGACCAGTTCGGCCGGCACCGCTCCCGCGAACTCCTCGAAACCTCCTTCGCCCAGTTCCAGGCCGACCGCTCCGTCGTCGGCATCTCCAAGCAGGTGCAGAGGAACGAAGAAGGACTCGACGGCTACCGCGAGGGCATGACCTGCCACCTCGGAGACTTCGAGGAGTACGCACGGCTCCGCCGCGACCTCAAGGACCGCGAGACCGAACTGGCCAAGCAGGGCGCCGCCCAGCGCCGCGCCCAGGCCGCCGGCTCCCTGGAGAAGCTCAAGCCCGGCGACGTCATCCACGTCCCCACCGGCAAGTTCGCCGGACTCGCCCTGGTCCTCGACCCCGGCATCCCCGCGGGCCGCACCAACGGCCACCGCGGCTTCGAGCACCACGACGGGCCACGCCCCCTCGTCCTCACCGCGGAACGACAGGTCAAGAGGCTCGCCTCCATCGACTTCCCCGTCCCCGTCGAGGCGCTGGAGCGCATGAGGATCCCCAAGTCCTTCAACCCGCGCTCCCCGCAGTCCCGCCGCGACCTCGCCTCCGCGCTGCGCAGCAAGGCCGGACACATCAATCCGGACCGCCACCAGAAGCAGCGCTCCGCCGCCGCCGACGACCGCGAGATCGCCAGGCTCCGCACCGAGATCCGCGCCCACCCCTGTCACGGCTGCGACGAGCGCGAGGACCACGCCCGCTGGGCCGAGCGCTACCACCGTCTCCAGCGCGACACCCAGCAGCTGGAGCGGCGCATCGAGGGCCGCACCAACACCATCGCCCGCACCTTCGACCGGATCGTCGCCCTCCTCACCGAGCTCGACTACCTCCGGGGCGGCGACGTCACCGACAACGGCAAGCGGCTCGCCAGGCTCTATGGCGAGCTCGACCTGCTCGCCAGCGAGTGCCTCCGCGACCGGGTCTGGGAAGGTCTCACCCCGGCCGAACTGGCCGCGTGCGCCTCCGCGTTGGTGTTCGAGGCCCGCCAGTCCGACGACGCCGTCGCACCCAAGCTGCCCGCCGGCAACGCCAAGGCGGCACTCGGTGAGATGGTCAGGATCTGGGGCCGCCTCGACGCCCTCGAAGAGGAGTTCAAGATCAACCAGGCGGAGGGGGTGGGCCAGCGCGAACCCGACCTCGGATTCGCCTGGGCCGCCTACCAGTGGGCCTCCGACAAGAGCCTCGACGAAGTGCTGCGTGAGGTCGAGATGCCCGCCGGAGACTTCGTCCGCTGGTGCAAGCAGGTCATCGACGTCCTCGGACAGATCGCTGCGGCAGCGCCCAGGGAGAACAGCACCGTCGCCAAGAACGCCCGCAAGGCCGTGGACTCACTGCTGAGGGGTGTCGTCGCGTACAGCTCGGTGGGCTGACGACCGCTCCTCTCCTTTCCTACCCTTCGGGGCGAGTGCCCGTGGCGACCAGGCCACGGGCACTCGCGTTCCCGGGAACCCCACCCCTCGCCGTTGTCCACAGGCCGTTGTCCACAGGGGTGGCGCCCGCAGGACCCTTCCGCTTGCATGGACTCACCAGCAGGACAGGCAAGTTGGGGAGGGACGCACATGACCACGCGAGCCGGTCATCCGCACACCGGGACACGCGGCGACACGGCACCGCCGTCGCCGGGAATCGCGAAGGGCCCCCGAGGAGTACCCCTCCTCGGAAACCTGCCCGCGTTCGGCAGGGACCCCCTCGGCTTCTTCGAACGGCTCAGGGACCGCGGCGACTTCGTCCACTGGCGCTTCGGACGCAAGCCCTGTCTGTTCGTCGCCCACCCCGACACCGTCGGCGAACTCCTCACCGAAGTCGAGCGAAGCTTCGACCAGCCCGACCTCGGCATCGCCTTCCGCACACTCCTGGGCAACGGCGTCATCGTCTCCAAAGGAGCCGACTGGCGACGCAAACGCTCCCTCGTGCAACCCTCCGTGCGCCCCAAGCAGGTCCGCTCCTACGCCACGACCATGACCGACTGCGCCGTCGCACTCGCCGACCGGTGGACCGACGGACAGCAGGTCGACATCAAGAAGGACATGGCCGCCCTCACCCAACTCATCGCCGTCCGCACCATCTTCGGCGTCGACACCGCCGCCGACGCCGAAGCCATCGGCCAGGCCATGGACATCGCCCAGAAGGAGATAGGGGCCGAGTTCAGCGGCATCGGAGCCGTCCTGCCCGACTGGATCCCCACCCCGGGCCGCGCCCGCATCAAACGCGCCACCGCCGTCATCGACGCGGAGGTCTCCCGCGTCGTCTCCCGGCACCGGGACGGCGAGACCGAGCGCCCCGACCTGCTCAGCCGGCTCCTCGCCGCCCGCGACGAGACCGGAACGCCACTCACCGACCAGGAGATCCGCGACGAGACGGTCACCCTGTACATCGGCGGCCACGAGACGACCAGCTCCACCCTCGTCTGGGCCTGGTACCTGCTCTCCCGCAACCCCGGGGTCCGCGACACCCTCACCGAAGAACTCGACCGGGTCCTCACCGACCGCGAACCCGGCTACGACGACTACGCGTCCCTCACCTACACCCAGGCCGTCATCAAGGAGACCCTGCGGCTCTACCCGACGATCTGGCTCATCACCGGACTGGCCGGGGAAGGCGCCACCCTCGGCGGCAGGGCCGTCCCGGTTGGCACCCGCGTCTGGACCAGCCAGTGGGCCACCCACCGCGACCCCCGCTGGTACGGCGACGCGGAGGCCTTCCGCCCCGAGCGCTGGCTCACGACCGAGGACGGCGAACCCGCCGAGGACATACCCGAATACGCCTGGTTCCCCTTCGGCGGCGGCCCCCGCGTCTGCCTCGGCACCCGCTTCGCCCTCGTCGAAGCCGTCCTGGTCCTCGCCGTCCTCGCCCGCCGCCACCACCTGGACCTCACCACCGACGACATCCGCCCGGTCCCCAGCCTCACCCTCCAACCGGACCGCGATGTCCTGGCAACGGTCCGCGCGCGGCGCTGAGGCGTACGCGACGGAGGGCAGCCGATCAGGAAGGACGGGTGCCCACCGCCAGGGCCACCGCCAGGTCCCGCAGGTCGTCGGCGCGCAGGACCCGGCCGTTCGAACCCGGCAGAGGCACATGCAGCGTGGACGTCCAACGGCGGGGAATCGCGGCGGCACCGTGCACAGCGCCCGCGAGCATGCCGGTCACCGCAGCCACGGTGTCGGTGTCCCCGCCCAGGTCGACCGCCGCGACAAGGGCCTCCTCGAAGGAGCCGGTCGTGCGCAGCGCCCACACGGCCGAGCCCAGGCAGGGCCAGACCGCGCCGTTGAACTCGGTGGCGTGGTCCGGGTGCCAGCCGGGGGCGAGGGCCGTCGCCCAGCGCTCCCGGTGCGCCGGAGCGACCCGGGCGAGGGACGCGGGCACGGCGGCCACCGGGTCCTCGCCGAGGAGGGCGACACGGATCAGCTCGTGGAGGATGGCCGTCCCTTCCCAGGCCGCGGCGTCACCATGGGTCAGGGCGCTGATCCGGCGGGCGGCGTCCATCGTCGCGGTCCTACCCCGCGCCGCGAAGTTCACGGCGGAGGTGGAGGCCCGCATCAGCGACCCGTTGCCTGCGGCGCGCGCGTTGATCTGGAAGTGCAGCGCGGCCGCCATGTCCCAGGGGTCTCCGCCGAGCAGGACCTGTTCCGTCTGCAGGCCGATGTCCTTCGGCTCGGCCGCCGCCCAGCGGCGGAACCGGTCGAAGAGGTCCCGCAGGTCGAGACCGCCCCGTTCGAGCAGCGAGTCCCCGACGAGGACGGCCATCTGCGTATCGTCCGTGGCCTCGCCGGGATCCCAGCCGCCACCCCCGCACATCGTGCCGACGCCGTCCGGGAAGCGTTCCCGGAAGGCACCGGGAAGCCCGAACTCGAAGGGAGCGCCCAGGGCGTCACCCGCGGCTGAGCCGAGGACGACGCCCGTCACCCGATCGATTTCCCGCACGCGGTCAGCGTAGAGCGGGTTCCTCCGCCCGGTCGACGGCCCGGGACGCCCAGACCGACCGGATCGCCAGGAACAGGGGCAGGCCGACGGGGGAGAGGAGGATCGCCAGGAGGAGGAGCGGGGCCATCAGGAGGGGTGGGACCGAGAGACGTCGGCCTTCGCGGTACATCCACTGGCCCAGCAACAGGTCCCAGGCGATGATCTGCGCCCAGATCGTCCCGGCACCGTTCGCGAGCGCCGCCAGCTCCCGGAAGGTGTCGATGTCGGGGCTGCTGACCGCCGTCCACAACTCGGAGATGCACGTCCAGCGCCTCCGCCTGATCCGGGCGCTCCTCGATGTGGGCGGCCTGTCGGTCGCGGGCATCCGCGAGGTGATCGTCGCGGTCGACGACCCGGAGCGGTCGGTGCACAAGGTGTTGGGCGCGGCGGCCGACCGGATGGTGCCGCGCTACGAGCGCGAGCCGGGCGGCGGAGTCGAGGAGGCGCGCGAGCAGGTCGCGGCCCTGATCGCCGCGCGGGGCTGGCGGGTCCACCCGGAGAGCCCGGCGTCGGAGGCCCTCGCCGTGGCCCTGGCGGTTCTCGGTGAGGTCGGCCACGGCACGTTCGCCGAGGTCCTTGACGTGTACGCGGACGCGGCGGAGCGGGTGGCGGTGACGGACCTGGAGTACGTGGCGCACCGTGTGGCACGCGAAGAACTCGTGGAGAGCGTCGTCGTCGGCACGGTCATCGGCGACGTGATCTTCTCGGCTCTGCGGCGCATGGCCCAGATCGACGCGTCGGACCGCGTCTTCGGTGGGGCGACGTAGGCCCGCGGAAAGGGGCTTCGGTGGCGCGACGTCGTCCCTCGGACCGTGTCTTCGACGGCACGGCACCGTCACATGGGCCGCGATGTCCCCGGCGCGACGTGCGGCCCTCCGGATCGCTGTGCCTGCGCCGCGAGGTGGCGAGGGCCGGGGCCGGGTCGGGCGGGGAACGGGAGTGGGGCCGGGGCCACCTCGGCCCCGGCCCCACTCCCGATCCCCTCGGCCACTTCCCCTGAGGTCACTTCTCCCAGGTCACTTCACCCGGGTCTCTTCCCCCGAGGTCACGCCCCCCCGGCTCAGCTCTCCTGCTCGCGCTCCACCTGGTCGTTCCACTCGCGCTTGATCGCGCGCCACGCCTCGTCCGACTTGCCCAGGCGCCAGTAGCCCGAGATCGAAAGCCGCTCGCGCGGAACCCCGCGGTCGAGACGCAGGTGGCGGCGGAGCTCCTTCACGAAGCCCGCCTCGCCGTGGACGAAGGCATGCACGTCGCCCGCCGGGAAGTCCAGGGCCTGCACCGCCTCCACGAGGGCCTCGCCCGTCCGGCGGTCGCCCCGGTGCAGCCACGTCACGTCGACCCCCGCGGCCGTCGCGAACTTCTGCTCCTCGGCCGCGCCCGCGATCTCCACGAAGGCGTGCACCCGCGCCCCGGCGGGCAGCGCCTCCAGGGCCACCGCGATGGCCGGCAGCGCGCTCTCGTCGCCCACGAGCAGGTGCCAGTCCGCAGCCGGGTCCGGCGTGTAGCCGCCGCCGGGCCCCAGGAAGCGCACCGTCTCGCCCGCCGTCGCCCGCGCCGCCCAGGGGCCCGCGAGGCCTTCGTCGCCGTGGACGACGAAGTCGACGGTCAGCTCGCGGTGGACCGGGTCCCAGGCCCGTACCGTGTACGTCCGCGTCGTCGGCCACTGGTCGCGGGGGAACTCCGCCCGGATCCGCTCCATGTCGAAGGGCTCCGGGTAGGCGACCCCCTCCGGGGCGAACAGCAGCTTCACGTAGTGGTCGGTGTACTCGCCGACCTCGAAGCCGTCGAGGCCGGAGCCTCCCAGGACCACCCGCACCATGTGCGGGGTGATCCGCTCGGTACGGACCACACGCGCTTCGGTGGCCTTGGGTGTCTTGCGGGCCGGCTGCTCTGCCACGAGGGGCTCTCCTGACTCGACGTGCTCGACGTCCTTGGGTCTCGACGTCCTCGGGTCTCGACGTCCCCGGTGGGCTCGACGTGCGTCGACGGACGCGAAGCACTCGAAGGACACGAGGTATGCGGGGTACACGGTTACTTAGGTATGCCTAAGCTAGCATCCCGACGCCCGGTCACCCAGTACGCCCGCTCCCTCCGCTCAGCGCTCCAGGACCGGCAGCAGCCGTCCGACCGCGCCGCCGAGGCCCCAGCGCTTCACGAGGGCGTCGAGCGCCGCCGGGTCGCGGGGGGCCGTCGGCAGGGCCGGGTCGAAGTCCGGCAGGGGCGCGTCCCCGGCGACCCGTACCACCGTCGGCGCCACGTCCAGGTACGCGGCCGCCTCCACGATCCCGCGCCGCTTCGCCGGGGTCAGCTTGGACGTCCGGTCCTCCGCCGCCGCCCGCACGCCCGCCAGATCGCCGTACTCCGTGATCAGCTGCGCCGCCGTCTTCTCGCCGATGCCCTTCACCCCGGGCAGCCCGTCACTGGCGTCCCCGCGCAGCGCCGCGAAGTCCGCGTACTGGTCGGGGCGCACCCCGTACCTGGTACGGATCAGTGCCGCGTCCACCAGGTCGCAGTCCCCGACACCCTTGCGCGGGTACAGCACCCGTACGCCCCGCGCGTCGTCCACCAGCTGGAACAGGTCCCGGTCGCCCGTCACGATGTCCACCGGGCCCCCGGCGCGTGCCGTCAGCGTCCCGATCACGTCGTCCGCCTCGTACCCCGCCGCTCCCACCCGGGCGATGCCGAGCGCCCCGAGGACCTCCTCGATCACCGGCACCTGCGGCGACAGCGTGTCCGGGATCTCCTCCTCGTCCGGGCCGCTCTCCGTCAACACGGCCACCCGGTGCGCCTTGTACGAGGGGATCAGGTCCACCCGCCACTGCGGCCGCCAGTCGTCGTCCCAACAGGCCACGAGGTCGTCCGGACGGTGGTCCTGGACGAGTCGGGTGATGAAGTCGAGCAGCCCGCGCACGGCGTTCACCGGGGAGCCGTCGGGGGCACGGACGGAGTCCGGTACGCCGAAGTAGGCGCGGAAGTAGAGGCTTGCGGTGTCGAGAAGCATCAGGCGTCGGGTCACCCCCATCATTTTAGGGCTCGGTCGTCTCCGGGGTGCTGGCGCCGGGCTCGCACGCCCGACCGCGTTCACACCCGAAACCTGCCCGCGGCCTTAGCCCCACCCGCGTGACCCCCGTCACCTTTGCGTTTGCACCCTGTGAAGCCGGGCATGCGCGAGCCCGGAGCGGAGCCCGGTACGGGATCGAAGGATGAGGAATCCCCTGTACGCGACGGGTCCGCGGGCCGATCCCGCCCGCTCCACGGCCCGGCCGCGCGGGGGTGGCGGGCCGTTTCTCGTTGCTATCCGTGAGGTGTATGTGTCCAGGCTCCAGGCCGACCACCTGTTCAAGGTGTTCGGCAGACGACCCGACGAAGCCGTCCGCAGGCTCGTCGACGGTGCCGACCGCGAGGAGCTGCGCGCCGAGGGGACGACAGCAGCCGTCGTGGACGCCGGTTTCACCGTCGACCCCGGTCAGATCTTCGTCGTGATGGGGCTCTCGGGGTCCGGCAAGTCCACCCTCCTGCGCATGCTCAACGGCCTGCTCGAACCGACGGCGGGACGGGTCCTCTTCGACGGCCGTGACCTCACCGCGCTCTCCCCCCGCGAACTGCGCACCGTCCGTTCGACCAAGATCAGCATGGTCTTCCAGCACTTCGCGCTCTTCCCGCACCGGAACGTCCTGGAGAACGCCGCCTACGGCCTGGAGGTCCAGGGCGTCCCCCGCGCCGAGCGGGAGACCCGGGCCACCGAGGCCCTCGAACTGTGCGGACTCGCCGGCTGGGAGAAGTCCTGGCCCGACGAGCTCTCCGGCGGCATGCAGCAGCGGGTCGGTCTGGCCCGCGCCCTCGCCACCGACGCCGACCTGCTCCTCATGGACGAGTCCTTCAGCGCGCTCGACCCGCTCATCCGCCGCGACATGCAGGACCAGCTCCTCGTCCTCCAGCAGCGGCTGAAGAAGACGATCGTCTTCATCACCCACGACCTCAACGAGGCCATGCGCCTCGGCGACCGGATCGCGGTCATGCGGGACGGCAGGATCGTGCAGCTCGGCACCGCCGAGGACATCCTCGTCCGGCCGGCCGACGACTACGTCGCCTCCTTCATCCAGGACGTCGACCGCTCCCGGGTGCTCACCGCCGCCGCCGTCATGACCGACGGGGCCGTCCCCGCCGACTGCCCCGCCGACTGCACCTGTCAGGCCGTCGGACCGGACACGCTCGTCGCCGACCTGTGCGCCGTCGCCGCCCGTGCCCCGCACCCCGTGACCGTGGAGGACTCCGACGGCAGCGTCCTCGGAGTCGTACGGCAGGAACGGCTCCTCGCCGCCATGGGCGGTCTCACCGGCGGGGCGGTGACCGCTCGTGCCTAGGCTTCCCCTCGGCCAGTGGGTCGACAGTTCCGTCGACTGGCTCCAGGCCCGGTTCTCGTGGCTCTTCGACGCCGTCAGCACCGGCGTCACCGGCCTCTACGACGGCATCGACGCCGTCCTGTCCGCGCCCCATCCGCTGCTCTTCGCCGGCATCCTCGCCGTCGTCGCCTGGTGGCTGCGCGGCTTCGCCGCCGGCGTCCTCGCCTTCGCCGGATTCGCGCTCGTCGACTCGGTCCAGCTCTGGGACGAGGCCATGGCGACGCTCTCGCTCGTCCTCGTCGCCACCCTGGTGACCCTGGTGATCGCCGTACCGCTCGGCATCCGGGCGGCGCGCTCGAAGACCGTCAGCGCCGTCCTGCAGCCGGTCCTCGACTTCATGCAGACCATGCCGGCGATGGTCTACCTCATCCCCGGCATCATCTTCTTCGGCGTCGGCGTGGTCCCCGGCATCATCGCCACCATCGTCTTCGCGCTGCCCCCGGGCGTCCGCATGACCGAGCTGGGCATCCGTCAGGTGGACGGCGAACTCGTCGAGGCGGCCGAGGCCTTCGGCACCACCCCGCGCAACACGCTGCTGCGCGTCCAGCTGCCCCTCGCCCTGCCGACGATCATGGCCGGCGTCAACCAGGTCATCATGCTGGGCCTGTCCATGGTCGTCATCGCCGGCATGGTCGGCGGCGGCGGGCTCGGCGGCGCGGTCTACCGGGCCATCGGCAACGTCGACATCGGCCTCGGCTTCGAGGCGGGGGTCTCCATCGTCGTCCTCGCCATGTACCTGGACCGGATGACCGGCGCCCTCGGCCGCCAGGTCTCCCCGCTGGGCCGCCGCGCCGCCGCCAAGGCCCGCGCGGCGCTGAGCGCGAAGCGGCCCGGCGCGAAGCTCTGGGCGCACCGTCCGCAGCCCGTCACCGCTCTCGTCGGTGTCGTCGTCCTCGCCCTCGTCGCCGGCGGTACGGGCCTCTTCGGCGGCTCCGGTGCCACGTCCACCGCAGCCTCGGGCCCGGACGGCGGCAACGGCAAGAAGATCAGCATCGGCTACATCCCGTGGGACGAGGGCATCGCCTCCACGTACCTCTGGAAGGAACTCCTGGAGCGCCGGGGCTACGAGGTCGACACCAAGCAGCTGGAGGCCGGCGCCCTCTACACGGGCCTGGCCGGCGGGCAGCTCGACTTCCAGACGGACGCCTGGCTCCCCGTCACCCACGCCCAGTACTGGGAGAAGTACCGGAACAAGCTGGAGGACCTCGGTTCCTGGTACGGCCCCACCTCCCTGGAGCTCTCCGTCCCCTCCTACGTGAAGGGCGTCGACTCCCTCGACGACCTCAAGGGCAAGGCGGGACAGTTCAAGGGCCGGATCGTCGGCATCGAGCCCAGCGCCGGAATGATGGGCATCCTCAAGGACAAGGTGCTGAAGGAGTACGGCCTCGAGGGTGAGTACGAGGTCGTCGACGGCTCCACGCCCGGCATGCTCGCCGAGCTGAAGCGCGCGTACGAGCGCAAGGAACCCGTCGTCGTCACCCTCTGGTCGCCCCACTGGGCCTACTCGGCCCACGACCTGAAGAAGCTCGCCGACCCCAAGGGCTCCTGGGGCAAGGGCGACGGCGTCCACACCCTCGCCCGTAAGGGATTCACCGGGGACAACCCCGAGGTCGCGGCCTGGCTGAAGGACTTCGCGCTGACCGAGAAGCAGCTCACGGACCTGGAGGCCGTCATCCAGGAGACCGGCAAGGGCAAGGAACAGCAGGCCGTCCGCGACTGGCTGGACCGCGACCCCGGCCTCGCCGAGAAGCTCGCCCCGCGGTAGCTCTTCCAGGGGACAGCCGAGCGCTGTCCGGAAAGGGGTGGTCGCCGAACGTGTTCGGCGACCACCCCTTTTCGTCACGACGCGAAACCCCGCCCCAAAGCTGCGTAAGGTTCAGGTAACCGCCCGGTACGGGACGCGCGAGGCACGAGGGAGGGAGCCGACATGGACGAGAAGGAATCAGCCCGCGTTGGCGCGGCCGTCAAGAGACGACGCAGAGCGCTCCAGCTCACCCTGGCCGTCGTGTCCTCCCGCAGCGGTCTCTCCGTGCCCTTCCTCAGCCAGGTCGAGAACGACCGGGCCCGCCCCAGCAACCGTTCCCTGGAGCTCGTCGCCGAGGCCCTGGAGACGACCGCGGGTGAACTCCTGGCCGCCGCCGAGGCCTCCCGCACCGTCGACGTCGTCCGGTCGGACGACCACTCCCCGGTCCTGCCCGCGGGCGTCCGGGCGCTCGTCCGCGGCCGCCACCAGCTGCACGCCCTGGAGTTCACCGGCGAGCAGGACGCGGGGCGCGAGTTCCAGCACCGCAACGACGAGCTGCTGTACGTGGCCGACGGTGCCGCGGAGGTCGAGGCCGAGGGTCGCGCGTACCGGCTGGGCCGGGGCGACACGCTCTACCTCTCCGGCGGGGTCCGCCACCGCTGGCGCGCCACCGAACCCGGCACGCGCCTGCTCGTCGTCGCCGTCGCCGACCACGTCGAGGCCGAGGTCGAATGAGGGTCCCGGGGCGATGAGGGCCGGTCGGGCCACGGTGGCGGGACACCGGCGATGACGGGGGCCGGTCGCGGCGCGGTGGCGGGGCACCCGCGATGACCGGGGCCGGTAGCGGCGCGGTGGCGGGGCACCCGCGAATGAGAGTCGTCTCCCTCGTCCCTTCCCTCACCGAGGCCGTCGCCGTCAGCGCGCCCGGGGTCCTCGTCGGCGCCACCGACTGGTGCACTCACCCCGCGGGCCTCGACGTCGTACGGATCGGCGGCACCAAGAACCCCGACGTCCCCGCGATCACCGCCCTCCGTCCCGACCTCGTCCTCGCCAACGAGGAGGAGAACCGGCCCCCCGACCTCGCCGCCCTGCGCACCGCGGGACTCGACGTCCTCGTCACCGAGATCCGCACCCTCGACCAGGCCCTGCGGGAGCTGGAGCGGGTACTCGCCGCGTGCGGCGTCGACCGGCGGCCCCGCTGGCTCGACGAGGCGGAGGCGGCGTGGGAGGCGGTGGCCCCGGACGTGACCGCCGCGGGACCGCTCACCGCCGTCGTGCCGATCTGGCGCCGCCCCTGGATGGTCCTCGGCCGCGACACCTTCGCCGGCGACCTGCTCGCCCGCCTCGGGGTGCGCAACCTGTACGCCGAGCACCCGGAGCGCTACCCGCGCCTGCCGCTCGATACCCTCCGCGCCGCCGCGCCCGATCTGGTCGTGCTGCCCGACGAGCCGTACCGCTTCACGCGCGACGACGGCCCCGAGGCCTTCCCCGGGACCGCGTCCGCCCTCGTCGACGGACGACTCCTCACCTGGTACGGGCCCTCCCTCACCGAGGCGCCGGGGGCGCTGGCGCGGGCCCTGCGAGCAGCGCGCCGCTGACGAGTCCGCGCACGGTGTGCCGCCCGGCCACCAGCCAGGCCGTGACGAGGAACGCGTACAGGCCGACCGCGAGCCAGCGGAACACGGCGAGACCGGTGTGCTGGGCGAGCCCCCCGGCGCCCGTCACGCAGGTGCCGACCGGGAAGGTGAACGCCCAGAAGGTCATCGCGAAGCCCATGCCCTGGCGGCGCGCCCGCAGCACCATCGCGCCGGCGAGGGCCAGCCACAGGAGGGCGAAGCCCATGACGGGCACCCCGTAGAGGACGGCGAAGGCGGTGAAGCCCTGCGCGTACGGGTCGGGCAGGACGCCCGGGGCGATGTCGGCGAACGTGTTCGCGGCGGTCGTCGACTGGCCGAGCGGACCGAGGACGAGGAAGAGGGTGGGGGTGAGTGCCGACGGCGGCGGCCCGCCGGTCACGAGCCTGCCGAACACCAGCGGCAGCATGACCAGGGTCGCGAGCAGACTCACGCCGAACATGGCCCAGCAGACGACGAGGAGCGTCTCCCGCGCCTGCCCCGCGGGCAGATGGGGCACGAGCAGCGGGCCTAGGGCGGCCGAGACCATCGGGGCGACGACGGGCAGCAGCCACACCGGTGACGCGGTCTCGATCCGGTGGTGCACCACCATGAGGTACGGGACGGCCACCGCCGCCGCGAGACCGATGACCGTACCGACGGTGAACAGGACGGTGTCGAGCGCCACGGCCGCCGGGAGTCCGATCCAGTCCCGGCCCACGATCACCGCCCCGCCGCCGACGGCGAGCAGCGCCATCGAGACACAGCCGTAGAACGGCGCCACGGCGGGGTCCAGGAGGTGGGCGCGGGCCTGGTCGCGGTGGCGGATCCAGTGCACCGCGCGGGCGGCGACCAGGACGAGCAGCATCGCGAGCGACAGCGTCCACACCGCCGCGCAGACCGTACGGAGACCGGGGACGCTCACCGGGAGGCCGGCGCCGGCGTTGGCCACGACGGCCGTCCCCATCACGGAGGCGTACCAGTGGGGTCCGAGGTGACGGACGGTACGGGCGCGGGGGCCGGCCGACCGGGCGCCGGGGGTGGTGACGCGGAAGGCCGGACGGAGAGGTGCGAGGCTTGCCATGGCTCCACCGTCCCCGGACTCCTCGGCCCCCACCAGGGATCATGTGGCTATGACGTCATAAGCTGGCTTTATGAGCGAGCGCAGGCGGGGCGGCGAGACGCACGGCGGTGACGCGCGCGGGAGCGAGGCGCGCGGGGGTGACGCGCGCGGGAGCGAGGCGCGCGGGGGTGACGCGCGCGGCGGTGACACGTACGGCGGTGACGCCTACGGGGGCGGGGTCCGGGCCCAGCTCCACCACCGGGTCCCGGACCTCGGCGCGCTCGAACTGCTTCTCGCCGTCGCCCGGCACGGCAGCCTCGGCGCAGCCGCCCGCGAGGTCGGCATCACCCAGCCCGCCGCCAGCAGCCGCGTCCGCTCGATGGAACGGCAGCTGGGCGTGGCCCTGGTCGACCGTTCGCCGCGCGGCTCACGGCTCACCGACGCGGGCGCGCTCGTCACCGACTGGGCGCGGCGGATCGTGGAGGCGGCGGAGGCCTTCGACGCGGGCGCCCAGGCCCTGCGCGGGAGACGGGACTCGCGGCTGCGGGTGGCCGCGTCCATGACGATCGCCGAGTACCTGCTGCCGGGCTGGCTGATCGCGCTGCGCGCCGACCGCCCCGACACGGCGGTGTCGCTCCAGGCCGGGAACTCGGCCGTGGTCGCGGAACGGCTCCTCGCGAACGAGGCGGACATCGGTTTCGTGGAGGGGCTCGCCGTGCCGGACGGCCTCGACGGCGTGGTCGTCGCCCATGACCGGCTCGCGGTCGTCGCCGCCCCCTCACACCCGTGGGCGCGCCGCCGCGGCCCGCTGGACCCGGCGGAACTGGCGTCGACCCCGCTGGTCCTGCGGGAGCGCGGCTCCGGCACCCGGCAGGTCCTGGACGCGGCGCTGTCCGACCACGGCGGCCTCGCGCAGCCGCTCCTCGAACTCGCCTCCACGACCGCGGTGAAGGCGGCCGCCGTCACCGGAGCCGGACCGGCCGTCCTCAGCGAACTGGCGATCGCCGAGGAGCTGGCCTCCCGCCGACTGGTCGCCATCCCCGTCCGTGGCGTTCAACTGCGCCGCGATCTCCGAGCCGTCTGGCCCACCGGCCACCGCCCCACCGGCCCGGCCCGCGACCTGCTGTCGCTGACGCGGGGCTGAACGGCTGTCCGGAGAAGTCCCGCCCGGCGGGCGCACGCCCCCTGTCAGACCCGTCCCATGGCCGCCTCCACCAGCCCCCTCATCACCCGTCGGTCCTCGCCCAGCTCCGGGTGCCACTGGACACCGAGGGCCCAGGCGGGATCGGCCAGTTCCACGGCCTCCACCGTGCCGTCCTCCGCGTGCGCCGAGGGCGCCAGGCCCGTGCCCAGGCGGTCCACGGCCTGGTGGTGGTAGGTCGGGACCTCGGCGAGTTCGGGGACGAGGGAGGCGTACCGGCTGCCCGGCACCGGCTTCACCGCGTGCCGGCCGATCACCCCGACGGCCTCCACGTGCCCGTCCAGGTGCTGGACCAGCGTCCCGCCCAGGGCCACGTTCAGGAGCTGCATGCCCCGGCAGATGCCGAGCAGCGGCGTCCCGGAGGCCAGGGCCGCGTCGATCAGGGCCAGCTCCCAGGAGTCCCGCTCCCGGGCCGGCGGGCCGGTGCGGGGGTCGCGCTCAGCCCCGTACCGTACGGGCTCGACGTCCGCCCCGCCCGCGACGACCAGTCCGTCGAGCCGGGCCACGACCGCCGCCGCGGCGGCCGGCCCGTCCGGCGGCAGCATCACCGCGAGCCCGCCGCTCTCCTGGACCAGCCGTGGGTACGGGGCGGGGAGCAGGGCGGCCCGCATGTCCCACACGCCCCAACGAGCCTGGTCGAGGTAGGTGGTCACGCCGATGAGCGGCTTGGACACGGGAGTTCCTCCAGACGGGACGGGAGAGACGGGAGAGCCGGGCGGGACGGGCCGTCAGTCGCGTGCGAGGTCGGCCTCGGCCGCGGCGAGCGCCGCGAACTCCTCCTCGGGCGCCCCGGCCACCAGACGGTGCCGACTGTAGAACGCGAAGTAGGCGAGGGCGATCACGTACACCCCGAGCGCCATGAACGCCGCCGTCCGGTCCACCAGGAAGGTCGCGACCAGGGCCGCCAGGGCCAGGACGAAGGCCACGGAGGAGGTCACTGTCCCGCCGGGCGTGCGGTAGGGCCGGTGAAGTCCTGGTTCGCGGCGCCGCAGCACGATGTGGGAGAGCGCCATCAGGGCGTACGAGATGGTGGCGCCGAAGACGGCGATGTTGAGCATCCGGGCCCCGTTCCCGGTCCCGGCGGCGAGGGCGAAGCCGATCGCGCCCGGGATGAGCAGCCCCAGGTAGGGCGACTTTCGGCGGCTGGTCAGGGAGAGGAAGCGGGGCAGGTAGCCGGCCCGGGAGAGGGCGAAGAGCTGGCGCGATCCGGCGTAGATGAGGGAGAAGAAGGAGGCGACGAGGCCCGCGAGGCCCGCGTAGTTCACGAACCGGCTGAGCCCCGTCGGCTCCCCCCTGCCCTGGAGCGCCGTGACCAGCGGGTTGCCGTCCGTCTGGATGATCGCCGAGCCGCGCGCGCCGGTGGCGGCGAGGAAGGTCACGACGGCGAGGAGGACCAGGATGCCCAGGGAGATCGCGAGCGCCTTCGGCATCGACCGCACCGGGTCCTTCGCCTCCTCGGCGGCGAGCGGCACGCCCTCCACGCCGAGGAAGAACCACATGCCGAAGGGGAACGCGGCCCAGATCCCGAGCAGGCCGAACGGCAGCCAGGAGGTGGACCCGAAGGCCTCCCCGTCGACCGGGATGTCGTTCAGTCCGCCGACGTGGAAGTCGGTGAACGCGCCGAACGCGAAGACGACCAGCGCCGCGACGGCGATCGCCGTCACGATCAGGCTGAAGCGCAGCGCCTCGCCCACCCCCCACAGGTGGATGCCGATGAAGAGCGCGAAGCAGACCAGGTAGACCGGCCAGCCGGAGGTCAGGCCGAAGAGACCGAGGGACTCGACGTAGTCGCCGATGAAGATGCAGATCGCGGCGGGGGCCAGGATGTACTCGATGAGGATCGCGGTACCGGTGAGGAATCCGCCCCAGGTGCCGAGGGCCCGGCGGGCGAAGCCGTAGCCGCCGCCCGCCGTGGGCAGGATGGCGGAGAGTTCGGCGAGCGCGAAGACCAGACAGGCGTACATGGCGCCCATGAGGACCATGGCGACGGCGAGTCCGCCGAAGCCGCCCTTCGACAGGCCGGTGTTCCAGCCCGCGAAGTCGCCGGAGACGACGTACGCGACGCCTAGGCCGGTGAGCAGCAGCCAGCCGGCGCTGCCGCGGCGCAGCGCCCGGCGTTCGAGATAGTCGTCCTTCGGTGGGACGGCGGTCCCGGGCGGCGCGCCTCCGGGCTTGTCCCCGGACGCGCTCCCGGTCGTGTCTTCGAGCGTCATGGCAGCGTCAGCTCCCCGCAACGGACCCAATGGATTGGAGCCATACCTTTGCGGTGGTCGACGGGGGAGCGCAACCCCTCTGCGCGACTTTCGGGTCACGCGGGGAGGGCCTGCTCCCGGGCGGGGAGGGGGGCGGTGGCGTGCGCGGGACGAACCTGCTCCTCACGCCGGGGCGGGGGCGGCTCCTCGCGGGGGAAGGGCATGCTCCTCGCGCCGGGCGGGGGCGGCCCCTCGGGCGGGGAGGCGCGGCGCCCTCACGTCAGGAACCCCCGCAGCAGCGCCGCCGTCCCCGCGCAGTGCTCCCGCATCACCTCCCTCGCCGCGTCCGCGTCCCCGTCGAGGACCGCTTCCACGAGCGCGGTGTGCTGGTGCTGGGAGTGCTCCAGATTGCGTACGAGCAGGGGGATGCAGTCCAGGAGGTCGTTCACCGTGGCCCGGACGGCCGCGTACTGGGCCGTCAGCGTCGGCGAGCCGGAGAGCTCGGCGAGCGTGAGGTGGAGCAGGGTGTCCTGGCGGCGGTAGTCCGCCAGGGGCGCGTCGTGCGTGGCCGCCACCGCGGCCCGCAGCCGGTCGGCGCCCGCCGCGTCCAGACCGTGGGCCGCGCAGAGTCCCGCGGCCCCCACCTCGAGCACCTCCCGGAAGCGCAGGGTGTCCTCCATGTCGACCGTGGCGATCCGGCGGCGCAGCTCGTCCTCGTCGCCGGTCTGGACCCGGGGCAGCACGAACGTTCCGCCGTACCGGCCGCGCCGGCTCTCCACCAGCCCCTGCTCCTGGAGGACCTTCAGGACCTCGCGCAGGGTGACCCGGCTGATCCCCATCCGGTCGGCCAGCTCCCGCTCGGCGGGCAGCCGCTCACCGCCCGGCACGAGCCCGAGCCGTACCACCTGGAGGATCTGTTCCAGGGCCTCCTCGAAGCCGTTGCCCGCCCGCACCGGGCGCAGCACGGGCGTCAGCCGGTCCGCCGATTCACTCGTACTGGCCACGTCGTCGTTTCCCCTTCTCGAGACCTTCCCAAGTAAAGGTCTTCCGCAATACCTTATGACTTCCGGCAGGCCGAAGGAGGAGCATTCCCGTGGCAGACCGCAAACCCCCGCTCACCGTCGAGGAGCTCCGTGCCCTCGTCGCGAGCGGCGAGATCGACACCGTCGTCCTGGCCTTCCCCGACATGCAGGGGCGGCTCCAGGGCAAGCGGTTCGCCGCCCCGTTCTTCCTGGACGAGGTACTCGGCCACGGCTCCGAGGGCTGCAACTATCTTCTGGCCGTCGACCCCGAGATGAACACCGTCGAGGGCTACGAGATGTCCTCCTGGGAGCGCGGCTACGGCGACTTCGCCATGCACCCCGACCTCACCACCCTGCGCCGGCTCCCCTGGAACGAGGCCACCGCCGCGGTGACGGCGGACCTCGCCTGGGGAGACGGCACCCCGGTCGTCGCGGCACCCCGTCAGATCCTCCGCCGCCAGCTGGAGCGCCTCGCGGAGCACGGCCTCACGGCCCACGTCGGCACCGAACTCGAGTTCATCGTCTTCAAGGACAGCTACGAGCATGCCTGGGACGCGAACTACCGCGGGCTCACCCCCGTCAACCAGTACAACATCGACTACTCCGTCCTCGGCACCGGCCGCGTCGAACCGCTCCTGCGCCGCATCCGCAACGAGATGACCGGCGCCGGGCTCACCGTCGAGTCCGCCAAGGGCGAGTGCAACCCCGGCCAGCACGAGATCGTCTTCAGGTACGACGAGGCCCTCGTCACTTGCGACCAGCACGCCGTCTACAAGACGGGCGCCAAGGAGATCGCCGCGCAGGAGGGCTACTCGCTCACCTTCATGGCGAAGTACGACGAACGCGAGGGCAACTCCTGCCACATCCACCTCTCGCTCCAGGACGGAGAGGGGACGAACGTGATGCCTGGGGACGACGAGCACGGGATGTCCGCGACCATGCGGCACTTCCTCGCCGGGCAGCTGTCCGCCCTGCGCGACTTCTCCCTCCTCTACGCCCCAAACATCAACTCCTACAAGCGGTTCCAGCCCGGTTCCTTCGCACCGACCGCCGTCGCCTGGGGACACGACAACCGCACGTGCTCGCTCCGGGTCGTCGGCCACGGCCGCTCCACCCGATTCGAGAACCGCCTCCCCGGCGGAGACGTCAACCCCTACCTCGCCGTCGCCGCCATGGTCGCGGCCGGACTGCACGGCGTCGAACAGCAGCTCGAACTGCCGCCGCCCTGCGCCGGAAACGCCTACACCGCCGAGTACGCGCACGTGCCCACCACCCTGCGCGAGGCCGCCGAACTCTGGGAGACCAGCGAGATCGCCAAGGCCGCCTTCGGCACCGAGGTCGTCGCCCACTACCGCAACATGGCCCGCGTCGAGCAGGAGGCCTTCGACGCCGCGGTGACCGACTGGGAACTGCGCCGCTCCTTCGAACGCCTGTAACGAAAGCGCCTGCCACAGAAGAGAGAAGAGAGTTGCTCCAGGTACTGAACCCGGCGACCGAGGAGCTGGTCGCCACCGTCCCCGCCGCCACCCCCGCCGACGTCGACGCCGCCGTCGCGCGGGCCGCCACCGCCCAGCGCGGCTGGGCCGCCGCCGCGCCCGCCGACCGGGCCCGGCTGCTCCGCCGCTTCGCCGCCGTCGTCGACGAGCACGTCGAGGAACTCGCCCGCCTGGAGGTCACCGAGGCCGGCCACACCCTCGGCAACGCCCGCTGGGAGGCCGGCAACGTCCGCGACCTCCTCGACTTCGCCGCCGGGGGAGTGGAGCGCCTCAACGGGCGGCAGATCCCGGTCGCCGGCGGCCTGGACATCACGATCCTCGAACCGCTCGGGGTCGTCGGCGTCATCGCCCCCTGGAACTTCCCCATGCCGATCGCCGCCTGGGCCACCGCACCCGCCCTCGCCGCAGGCAACGCCGTCATCCTCAAGCCCGCCGAGACCACTCCGCTCACCGCGCTCCGCCTCGCCGAACTGGCCCTGGCGGCGGGACTGCCCGAACACCTCTTCCAGGTCCTGCCCGGCACCGGCCCGGTCGCGGGGAACGCCCTCGTCGAACACCCCGACGTCGCCAAGATCGTCTTCACCGGCTCCACCCGGGTCGGAAAGTCGATCATGGCCACGTGCGCCGCCCAGGTGAAGCGGATCACCCTCGAACTCGGCGGCAAGAGCCCCAACATCGTCTTCGCCGACGCGGACCTGGAGGCCGCGGCGGCGGCCACGCCGATGTCCTTCCTCGACAACAGCGGCCAGGACTGCTGCGCCCGCACCCGCATCCTCGTCGAGCGGAGCGCGTACGACCGCTTCCTGGCGCTCCTCACCCCCGCGATCGAGGAGATCGTCGTCGGCGACCCCCTCGACGAGCGCACCCAGATGGGCCCGCTCA
Organism: Streptomyces sp. NPDC058671; assembly: GCF_042716475.1. Taxonomy (NCBI): domain Bacteria; kingdom Bacillati; phylum Actinomycetota; class Actinomycetes; order Kitasatosporales; family Streptomycetaceae; genus Streptomyces; species Streptomyces sp. NPDC058671. The sequence goes on from NZ_JBHXSA010000015.1 coordinate 86,062, forward strand.
TCTCCCGCGCCCAGCTCGACCGCGTCCGCTCCTACGCCACCGACGGACTCGACGGCATCCGGGGCAAGGCACCCGAGGGCCCCGGCTTCTGGTTCCCGCCGACCGTCCTCACCGGCGTACCCGAGGACGCTCCCTGCGCCGTCGAGGAGATCTTCGGCCCGGTAGCCGTCGTCCTCCCCTTCGACGACGAAGCCGACGCGATCCGCCTCGCCAACGCCACGGAGTACGGCCTGTCCGGCTCCATCTGGACCCGGGACGTCGGCCGCGCCCTGCGCACCTCCCGCGCCGTCCGGGCCGGCAACCTCTCCGTCAACTCCCACTCCAGCGTCCGCTACTGGACCCCGTTCGGCGGCTACCGACAGTCCGGCCTCGGCCGCGAACTGGGCCCCGACGCCCTGACCGCCTTCACCGAGACCAAGAACGTCTTCATCAGCACGGAGGGCCCCGCACTGTGAGCAACGAGTTCATCTGCCGCCGCCTGGTCGGCCGCACCGCCGTCATCACCGGGGCCGGCAGCGGCATCGGCCTGGCCACCGCCCGCCGCCTCGCGTCCGAAGGCGCGAACGTCGTCTGCGGCGACATCGACGAGAAGGCCGGCAAGGCCGCCGCCGAGGAGGTCGGCGGCACCTTCGTGAAGGTCGACGTCACCGACCCGGAGGAGGTCGAGGCGCTGTTCAGGACCGCCTTCGACACCTACGGCTCCGTCGACATCGCCTTCAACAACGCCGGTATCTCCCCGCCCGACGACGACTCCATCCTGGAGACCGGCCTGGAGGCCTGGAAGCGCGTCCAGGACGTCAACCTCACCTCCGTCTACCTCTGCTGCAAGGCCGCGCTGCCCTACATGCGCCGCCAGGGCAGGGGCTCCATCATCAACACCGCGTCCTTCGTGGCCATCATGGGCGCGGCCACCAGCCAGATCTCCTACACCGCCTCCAAGGGCGGCGTCCTCGCCATGTCCCGCGAACTCGGCGTCCAGTTCGCCCGCGAGGGCATCCGCGTCAACGCCCTCTGCCCCGGGCCGGTCAACACCCCGCTCCTCCAGGAGCTGTTCGCCAAGGACCCCGAGCGGGCCGCCCGCCGGCTCGTCCACATCCCGGTCGGCCGCTTCGCCGAGGCCGACGAGATCGCCGCCGCCGTCGCCTTCCTCGCGAGCGACGACTCCTCGTTCGTCAACGCCAGCGACTTCCTGGTCGACGGAGGCATCGCGGGCGCGTACGTGACACCGATCTGACCCGGCGCACCGCTCCCGCACCACGGGACGGCCGGACGTCGCGAGACGCCCGGCCGTCCCTCGTACGCGATCCTCCGCGTGAGGCCGTCAGAGGAAGGTCCGGCCCTCGCCCCGGTACGTCGGCACCGTCGCGGTGATCCGGTCGCCCTCGATCAGCCGAAGGCTGTCGAACCGCTCGCACAGCTCGCCGGCCTTCGCGTGCCGGAACCACACCTTGTCGCCGATCCGCAGATCGTCGGCCGGCGACCCGAGCAGCGGGGTCTGCACCTCGCCGGGGCCCTCCCGCGGGTCGTACCGCAGCCCCTCCGGCAGATACGGCACCGGCAGCCGGTCCCGGCCCGCCGCCCCGGACGCCGGATAACCGCCCCCGAGCACGGTCACCACCCCGACGCCCGGACGGCGGACGACGGGCTGCGCGAAGAGCGCGGCCGGCCGGCCGCTGAACGAGGTGTAGTTGTCGAAGAGACGCGGCACGAACAGCCCCGAACCCGCGGCGATCTCCGTCACCGCGTCCTCGACGGCCGTGTGCTGCACGCTCCCGGTCCCGCCGCCGTTCACGAACTCCAGCTCCGGCGCCACCGCCCGGACCGCCCGCACCACGGCCGCCCTGCGCTCCGCCAGCTCCCTGCGGGCCGCCGCCTGCATCAGCCGGATCGCCCGCGAGCGCAGCGGCCGGCCCGCGACCGCGTCCCCGACCCCCGCTACATGCCCCTCGTACGCCATGATCCCGACCAGCCGGAACCCGGGTCGCCGCGCCACCGACCGGGCCAGCTCCGCCAGCTGGGCGGGCTCCCGCAGCGGAGAGCGCCACGCACCGACCCGTATCCGCCCACCGAGCAGTTGCAGCGCCGTGTCCAGCTCCAGGCAGACCCGCACCTCCTCCGTCCCGCCCGCCCGCGCGGCGTCGATGAGGTCCAGCTGCGCCACGTCGTCGACCATCACGGTCACGGCGGCGGCCAGCTTCGGATCCCGCGCCAGCTCACCGAAGCCGGACCGGTCCGCCGACGGATACGCGAGCAGGACGTCCTCGAAGCCGGCGCGCGCCAGCCACAGCGACTCGTCGAGCGTGAACGACATGATCCCCGCGAAGCCCTCCCGCGCCAGCACCCGCTCCAGGAGCGCCCGGCACCGCACGGACTTGCTCGCCACCCGCACGGGCTTGCCCCCGGCCCGGCGCACGAGGTCCGCCGCGTTGGCGTCGAAGGCCTCCAGATCGACGACCGCCACGGGCGCGTCGAGATGTGCGGTGGCCCGGTCGTAACGGGCCCGGTCGGCGGCACGGGGAGTCATGGCCCGAGCTTGCCAGACGGGTTTACGGGTGGGTAGCCCCTGGGTTCCCGCGCCGGGGGGAACAGCCCGTAGAGTGACGGGCATTGTCGACACGAGCGGGGGGAACGGGGATGACCGGCGAGCAGCGCCCCCGTACGCCCTCGCGCATCACGGACGCCCTCCTCCCGACGGAGACCACCACCCGTCTCCGCGCGATCCGCCCGAACGAACCGCGCACGGAGCCCGCACAGCCGAACACCGCCCCGGAGCCCGAGCGCGCGGACGCCGCGCACACGGGGGCGGGGGCGGGGACGGACGCGTCGGCGCGCCGAGCGACCGGGACCGAGACGCCGACGCGCCCGGCACACGGGGTCGCACGTCGGACGACCACGGGCGAGCCCCCGATACCGACGGCGCCCACCGCCGGGCCCGCGGGCCCGGCCGGTCGGGGGACGACCCCCGGAACTCCCGCGCCCTCGGGGCCGGCACGCCCCGCGTCGAGCCCGGGGACTTCGGCCACCACGGCGCCGGCACGCCCCGCGTGGAGCCCCGTCATCCCGTCCCCGTCGTCGCCGGCAAGCGCGTCCGCCGCCTCCGGGGCCGCCTCCGGGTACGCCCCCGCCCCGCCTCCGTACCCCGCGTCGCCCCTCACCCCGTACGGCCGCACCACCCCGTACGGCCCCTACGGTCACCACGCCCCGTCCCCCGAGGCTCCCGGTGAGACCACCACCCGGCTCCGGCCCGTACGGGAGCGGCGTACCGGGCGGGGGATCCTCGTCGCGGTCTGTGCCGTGCTCGGGGCCGGGCTCATCGGCGGCTCCCTCGTCGGCGTGTGGCTGGCCGCCGCCGAACCGGGGAAGCCGGCCGAACCCGCCGGGTACACCGAGGCCATGGACCTCTGGCACAACGCCCCGGTCGACACCCTCTTCCCCCGCACCCTGGCCGGACCGGGCGCCGGACCCGGCGCCGCCGCGCGCACCTGGACCCGGATCGTCGTCGCCCCGGACGCCGCCTGCTCACCCGCCGTCCTCGCCAAGGGCCTGCTCACCGCCCTCCGCCCGCTCGGCTGCGAGCGCGTCCTGCGCGCCACGTACACGGACGCCACCGCGAGCAGCGTCATCACCGTCGGCCTCGTCTTCACCCGAGCCGACGCGCACACGCAGCGCACCCTCGCCGAGGGCGGCGGCCTCACCCCCCGCCTGGGCGCGGACATCCCGCCGGCGCTCTCCGGCCACGGCACCGTCGCCGCCCGCTTCGGCGCCGCCCAGCGCGCCAGCTGGTGGCTGAACGCCCCCGCCGACCTGCCCGTCGTCGTCACGGCCGTCTCCGGCTTCGCCGACGGCCGGGCCGTCGACGGCCCGCAGCCCGCCGACCGGGCCATGGCCGCCGGCCGTACCGACGCCACGGCGCAGTCCGGCCTCGGCCACGAGGCCAAGGGCATCACGGCGCGCTTCGTAGGGCTGCTGCGCACGACGGTCGCCTCGGCCGCGAAGGAGAAGAACGCCCGGTGACGCGCCCCACCCGCCCCACCCGCACCACCGTGGCCGTCCTGCTCGCCGCCGCCTTCGCCGTCCTGCCCGCCACCACCACGCCCGCGTACGCCGACACCATCCGGGCCCGCCAATGGGGCCTCGACGCGCTCCACACCACGGAGGCCTGGCGCACCACCGAGGGCGAGGGCGTCACGGTCGCCGTCCTCGACACCGGCGTCGACGCCGAACACCCGGACCTGGAGGGTTCCGTACTCCCGGGACGCGACCTCATCGGCTTCGGCGCGTCCCGGGGCGACCGCGCCTGGGCCCGGCACGGCACCGCCATGGCCGGCATCATCGCCGGGCACGGCCACGGACACGACGGCGGGGACGGCGTCCTCGGCATCGCGCCCGACGCGAGGATCCTCCCCGTGCGGGTCATCCTCGAAGGCACCGACAAGGCCCGCGACAAGGCCCGCAAGACCCGGGGCACGGCCCTCGCGGAAGGCATCCGCTGGGCCGCCGACCACGGCGCCGACGTCATCAACCTCTCCCTCGGCGACGACTCCAAGTCCGCCCACCCCGACGCGGGCGAGGACGCCGCCGTCCAGTACGCGCTCGCGAAGGGCGTCTCCGTCGTCGCCTCCGCGGGCAACGGGGGCGAGAAGGGCGACCACATCTCGTACCCCGCCGCGTACCCCGGGGTCATCGCGGTCACCGCCGTGGACCGCTACGGCACCCACGCCTCCTTCTCCACCCGTCGCTGGTACGCCACCGTCAGCGCCCCCGGCGTCGACATCGCCATCGCCGACCCCGACCGCCGCTACTACGAGGGCTGGGGCACCAGCGCCGCCGCCGCGTTCGCCTCCGGAGCCGTCGCCCTCGTCCGCGCCGCCCACCCCGACCTCACCCCGGCCCAGGTCAAACAGCTGCTCATCGACACCGCCCGCAACCGGCCCAAGGGCGGCCGCAGCGACGCCAAGGGATACGGAACGGTCGACCCGGCCGCCGCGATCGAGGCCGGAGCCCGGATCGCGGGCGGCGACCCCAAGAACGCCAGCAGCGGCTACCGGGGCCGGTACTTCGGCCCCGGCCCCCTCCCCCCGGCCGAGGACAGCCGCCCCGTCGGCCTGCTCGCCCCCCTCGCGGGCGGGCTCGGCGTCCTGCTGCTCCTGACCGCCGTCGTCCTCCACCGCGCCCACCGGACCCCCTAGGGGATCCGGAAGCTCCTGGGCTCGGGCGGACGGCGCTGCTTCCCGGTGAGGCCCCAGGGGGTGTCCGGCCGGCCGGGCACGACGGTTAGGCTCGGTGCGTGGCGCTCAAGAACATCCCGGACCCCGGTTTCTCCGACGACGACGGCACCGCCGACCCGCGACTCGCCGCGGCCCTCGCGGCCTGGGCGGAGGACAGAACCGCCCACGGCCCGGTCCTCGACGCGCTGCGGACCGCCCGGCTGCTCGTCCCCGTCGTCGCCGTCCTCGGCGAGGTCGAGACCGACGAGAACGGCCTGCGCCGCGAGAAGACCAGCGACATGGCGGTCCCCACCCTCACGGCCGGGGACCGGCGGGCCCTGCCCGCCTTCACCTCGATCGCCTCCCTCGCCCTGTGGGACCCGGAGGCCCGGCCCGTCGCCGTCCCGCTCCACCAGGCGCTCCAGGCCGCCGCGCACGAGAGGGCGGACACGGTCGTCCTGGACCTCGCCGGCCCCGTGCCGTACCAGCTGACCGGCCCCGCCCTGCTCGCCCTCGCCGAGGGCCGCACCAGCGCGAACCCGCTCGACGACCCCGCCGTACGGGACGCGGTACGGGCCGCCGTGGCCGCCGAGCCCGCGGTGCTCCGCGCCCACCTGGGCCCCGGCGCCGCCGACGGCACCCTCGCCCTGGTCCTCGCGTCGGACACCCCTCCGGCGGAGGCCGCTCAGCGCGTGGCCCGGGCCCTCGCCGCCGACGAGACACTGAGGGCCCGCCTGGTGCGGGGCCTCGACCTGGCACTCCTGCCGGCCTCGGCCACGCCTCCGGGCGAGCCCTTCTACGTCAAGCGGTGAAACGGTGAGCGGTACGGGGCAGGGAGGCCCCGCCGCTCCAGCCGTACCCGGCCGTCCTAGCCGTACACCGGCCCGGTGTACTTCTCGCCCGGACCCTGGCCCGGCTCGTCGGGGACGAGGGAGGCCTCACGGAAGGCGAGCTGGAGGGACTTCAGGCCGTCCCGCAGAGGAGCCGCGTGGAAGGACGAGACCTCCGTCGCGCCGGCGTCGAGCAGTCCCGCCAGCGCGTGCACCAGCTTGCGGGCCTCGTCGAGGTCCTTGTACTTGTCGCCCTCCTCGGTGAGCCCGAGCTTCACCGCGGCGGCGCTCATCAGGTTGACGGCGACGGTCACGATCACCTCGACCGCGGGGACCTCCGCGATGTCGCGGGTCATGGCGTCGAAGTCGGGGGCGTCGGGGGAGTCCACGGACTCGTTCTGGGGCGTCTCGCTCATGCCTCATACGATAGGCCGGTCCCTGGTTCGCGGAGACCGCCGGGTCCTGCTAACCTTGTGTAACGACCGGCCGGACACCTGTGTGCCCGGCCCACAAGTGGAGGCTCCGATCTCCCACCTGACCACCCTCGCGGGTGGCGGGTCACCGGTCAGGTGGCGCCCATCGTTCCGTACGGACGATGGAGCCGCCCGATGTGCGCCCCGCGGTTGACCGCGGCGGTGCTCCGGTATTCCCATGGAGCCCCGCCTGTGTCCCGTCCGGGGCGTTTTTCATGCGCCGGTCCGGTTGGTCTCACAGAAACAGACGTTGCGCGTCCGTCCGCCAGGCGGTCGTGTAGTGCTACCTAGGAGGATCCATCAGCGCCGAGCCCCGCATCAACGACAGGATTCGCGTTCCCGAGGTGCGACTTGTCGGACCCAGCGGCGAGCAGGTCGGGATTGTTCCGCTTGCCAAGGCCCTGGAGCTCGCACAGGAGTACGACCTCGACCTGGTCGAGGTCGCGGCGACCGCCCGTCCGCCCGTGTGCAAGCTCATGGACTACGGGAAGTTCAAGTACGAGTCGGCCATGAAGGCCCGTGAGGCGCGCAAGAACCAGGCGCACACGGTCATCAAGGAGATGAAGCTCCGGCCGAAGATCGACCCGCACGACTACGACACCAAAAAGGGTCACGTCGTCCGGTTCCTCAAGCAGGGCGACAAGGTCAAGATCACGATCATGTTCCGTGGTCGTGAGCAGTCCCGCCCCGAGCTGGGATTCCGGCTGCTGCAGCGGCTGGCGTCGGACGTCGAGGAGCTTGGCTTCATCGAGTCCAACCCGAAGCAGGACGGCCGGAACATGATCATGGTTCTGGGCCCGCACAAGAAGAAGACCGAGGCCATGGCCGAGGCGCGTGAGGCCCAGGCCGCACGCAAGGCCGAGCGCCAGGGCGGCACCGCCGAGGAGACGTCCGAGGTTTCGGCCCCCGAGGCCGAGACTCCGGTCGCCGAGGCTCCGGCCGACGCTCCGGCCGAGACCCCCGAGGCGTGACCTAGGGGCTGCCATCCAGGCAGCCCCGGGCCCCGCCCGGACCCACCAGACGAAGACTGACGCTCCCGGATGTCCGGTGCCCGCACCGGGGGGAGCGCCACTGACGAGGAGATACGGCGCGATGCCGAAGAACAAGACGCACTCCGGTGCCAAGAAGCGCTTCAAGGTCACCGGCACCGGCAAGATCCTGCGCGAGCGCGCCGGCAAGCGCCACCTGCTCGAGCACAAGTCGTCCAAGCTGACGCGTCGCCTCACCGGCAACGCGGAGATGGCCCCGGGCGACGCGGCCAAGATCAAGAAGATGCTGGGCATCTGATCTGATCACCCGCCCCCGGCGACGGGGGCTACCGGCCAGGTCCGGGACCCATTCGTTTTTCGGGTCGTGTGAGTTCCCACCACGACCCCGCTACAAGGAGTCAACAAGTGGCACGCGTCAAGCGGGCAGTCAACGCCCACAAGAAGCGCCGGGCGATCCTCGAGGCGGCCTCCGGCTACCGCGGTCAGCGTTCGCGCCTGTACCGCAAGGCCAAGGAGCAGGTCACCCACTCGCTGGTCTACAACTACAACGACCGCAAGAAGCGCAAGGGCGACTTCCGCCGTCTGTGGATCCAGCGCATCAACGCCGCTGCCCGCCAGAACGGCATGACGTACAACCGCCTCATCCAGGGTCTGAACGCCGCCAACATCGAGGTGGACCGCAAGATCCTCGCCGAGCTGGCCGTCAACGACGCCAACGCGTTCGCCGCGCTGGTCGAGGTCGCGCAGAAGGCTCTGCCGTCCGACGTCAACGCCCCGAAGGCCGCCGCCTGATCTTCCAGGCCGCAGTACCTCCGCCCGGACCCGCACGCGCCCTCGCGCCTGCGGGTCCGGGTGCGTCAACCCCCGGAACACCGGACCGCGTCGCACCCCGATCCCGTAGTCCCCGGCATCGAAGAGAGAACCGCCGCACCTCATGGTCATCCCCGAGCTGATCTCCCCGCGTTCGCCGCGCGTCGTCGCCGCCCGGCGGCTCGCCAAGCGCAACTTCCGGGGCAAGGACCGCCTCTTCATCGCCGAGGGCCCGCAGGCCGTCCGCGAGGCCGTCGAGCACCGCGGCTCCACCGGGGAGCCGACGCTCGTCGAGCTCTTCACCACCGTCGAGGCCGCCGAGCGGTACGCACCGATCATCGAGGCCGCCCTCGCCGCCGGTGCCCGCGTCCACCACGCCTCCGACGCCGTGCTCGCCGAGGTCTCCCAGACCGTCACCCCGCAGGGGCTCGTCGGCGTCTGCCGGTTCCTCGACTCGCCGTTCGAGGACATCGTCGCCGCCCGGCCCAGGCTGGTCGCCGTCCTCGCCCACGTACGCGACCCCGGGAACGCCGGCACCGTGCTGCGCTGCGCCGACGCGGCGGGCGCCGACGCGGTCGTCCTCACCGACGCCTCCGTCGACCTCTACAACCCCAAGTCCGTACGCGCCTCCGTCGGCTCCCTGTTCCACCTGCCGGTCGCCGTCGGCGTCCCCGTCGAGCAGGCGGTCGCGGGACTGAAGGGCGCGGGCGTACGGATCCTCGCCGCCGACGGGGCGGGTCAGGACGACCTGGACGCCGAGCTGGACGCCGGCACCATGGGCGGGCCCACCGCCTGGATCTTCGGCAACGAGGCCTGGGGGCTGCCCGAGGAGACCCGGGCCCTCGCCGACGCCGTCGTCCGCGTCCCCATCCACGGCAAGGCCGAGAGCCTCAACCTCGCCACGGCCGCCGCGGTCTGCCTGTACGCCTCCGCCCGCGCGCAGCGCCCCCGAACCTCCTCCTGAAGGGCCGTTCCGCCCTCCCCGCCCAGTAGAGTGACGCACTCGGGGGGCCCACTGCGCTACACGGAGGGGTGGGGAACGGGGATGACGGTCGGTACGGACAGTCCCGCAGAGGCACGGAGCACCACAGCGCACGCCCCGGGACCGCCGGACGCCGCGACGACCGCCGGGCCGCCGCTAGGCGCTCCCGGGGACGGGGCCGAGGGATTCGCCGGGATCCACCCCGACGACCTGCCCGACGGCCTCGTCGTCGCCGACGAGACCGGCCGGGTCGTCTCCTTCAACGCCGCCGCGGGCCGTATCACCGCCGTCCCCGGCGACCGCGCCCTCGGCCTGCCCCTCGACGAGGCGCTGCCCCTCGAAGACCTCAAGGGACGCCGCTGGTGGACCCTGACCGATCCGTACGGCGGACTCGCCATCCGCCGCGGCCAGCCCGAGCGCAACCTGCTGCTGCCCGGGGGCCGCGAGGTCCTCGTCTCCGCCCGGTACGTCCGCGAGTACCCCACGGGGCCGGTCCGCCGGGTCGTGGTGTCCCTGCGCGGCACCGAGGCACGCCGCCGCACCGAGCGCAGCCACGCCGAGCTGATCGCCACCGTCGCCCACGAACTGCGCTCCCCGCTCACCTCCGTCAAGGGCTTCACCGCGACCCTCCTCGCCAAGTGGGAGCGGTTCAACGACGAGCAGAAGCGGCTGATGCTGGAGACCGTCGACGCCGACGCCGGCCGGATCAAGCGGCTCATCGCCGAACTCCTCGACATCTCCCGGATCGACTCGGGACGACTGGAGGTGCGCCGCCAGCCCGTCGACATCGCCGCCGCCGTCGGCCGCCACGTCCAGGTCCACACCACCGCCGGACAGTCCCCGGACCGTTTCTTCGTACGGATCAGGCCGGGGCTGCCCGCGCTCTGGGCGGACCCCGACAAGATCGACCAGATCCTCGGGAACCTCCTCGAAAACGCGGTGCGCCACGGGGACGGAACCGTCACCATCGAGGTGGCACCCGCCAGGACCGGCGACGACGGAGAAGAGGGGACGGAGGTCACCGTGAGCGACGAGGGCCCCGGTATCCCCGAGGAGTCGATGAGCCGCGTCTTCACCCGCTTCTGGCGGGGCAGCAAACGCGGCGGCACCGGACTCGGCCTCTACATCGTCAAGGGCGTGGTCGAGGCCCACGGCGGCACCATCACCGTCGGAAGGGGCCCCCGAGGCGGGGCCGAGTTCCGATTTATCCTGCCCGTCGGCACCCCGGCCCATCTCATCTGACGAGACCAGACGAGATCAGGAGCCGCCCGGCCTGCCCACGGGCTCATTCGCGTCCCCCCACCCCGTTAGACTCGTCCTTTGGCACGTTTGCGCCCTTGACGTCGAGCGGGGCCGCCCAGCCAGCCAACGGAAGCACGGGAAGAGATGTCCGCACCCAATAAGTCGTACGACCCGGTTGAGGTCGAGGCACTGAAACCGGAAGAGATCGAGCGCATGCGGGACGAGGCGCTCGCCGCCTTCGCCGCCGCGGGCGACCTCGACGCGCTCGCACAGGCGAAGACCGCGCACACCGGTGGCACCTCGCCGCTGGCGCTCGCCAACCGGGAGATCGGCGCCCTGCCCCCGCAGGCCAAGGCCGCCGCCGGAAAGCTCGTGGGCCAGGCCCGCGGCGTCGTCTCCAAGGCGCTCGCCGCCCGCCAGACCGAGCTGGAGGCCGACCGTGACGCCCGCGTCCTCGTCGAGGAGGCCGTCGACGTCACCCTGCCGTACGACCGTGTCCCGGCCGGCGCCCGTCACCCGCTGACCACGCTCATGGAGCGCGTCTCCGACGTCTTCGTCTCCATGGGGTACGAGGTCGCCGAAGGCCCCGAGGTCGAGGCGGAATGGTTCAACTTCGACGCCCTCAACTTCGTCCCGGACCACCCGGCGCGCCAGATGCAGGACACCTTCTTCGTCCAGGGGACCACCGCCGAGGGAACGGTCACCACCGGCGACGAGTCCGGTGTCGTGCTCCGTACGCACACCTCGCCGGTCCAGGCCCGCACCCTCATCGACCGGGAGCCCCCGGTCTACGTGGTGTGCCCCGGCCGCGTCTACCGCACCGACGAGCTCGACGCCACGCACACCCCGGTCTTCCACCAGATCGAGCTGCTCGCGGTCGACGAGGGCCTGACCATGGCCGACCTCAAGGGCACCCTCGACCACATGGTCCAGGCGCTCTTCGGCCCGGACATGAAGACCCGGCTCCGCCCGAACTTCTTCCCCTTCACCGAGCCGTCCGCCGAGATGGACATGCTCTGCTACGTCTGCCGCGGCGAGTCCGTGGGCAACCCGGACCGCCCCTGCCGCACCTGCGGCAGCGAGGGCTGGATCGAGCTGGGCGGCTGCGGCATGGTCAACCCGAAGGTGCTCGTCGCCTGCGGTGTGGACCCGGAGAAGTACAGCGGATTCGCCTTCGGGTTCGGCATCGAGCGGATGCTGATGTTCCGCCACAACGTCGACGACATGCGAGACATGGTCGAGGGTGACGTCCGGTTCACCCGGCCGTTCGGGATGGAGATCTGATGCGGGTCCCGCTTTCTTGGCTGCGGGAGTACGTCGACCTGCCGGCGACGGAGACCGGCCGGGACGTCCAGGCCAAGCTCGTCGCGGCAGGCCTCGAGGTCGAGACCGTGGAGCAGCTCGGCGCCGGCCTGACCGGCCCGCTGGTGGTCGGCAAGGTCCTCACCATCGAGGAGCTGACGGAGTTCAAGAAGCCCATCCGCTTCTGCACCGTCGACGTCGGCCGCGCCAACGGCACCGGCGAGCCCCAGGAGATCATCTGCGGCGCCCGGAACTTCGCCGCGGGCGACAAGGTCGTCGTGGCCCTGCCCGGCGCCGTGCTCCCCGGTGACTTCCGGATCGCCGAGCGCACCACGTACGGCCGGGTCTCCCGGGGCATGATCTGCTCCGGCGACGAGCTCGGCATGGGCGACGACGGTACGCACGGCATCATCGTGCTGCCGCCGGAGCACGAGGTCGGCACCGACGCGACGGTCCTCCTGGAGCTGTTCGACGAGGTCCTCGACATCGCCGTCACCCCGGACCGCGGCTACTGCCTCTCGATGCGCGGTGTCGCCCGCGAGGCGGCCACCGCCTACGGTCTGCCGCTGCGCGACCCGGCGCTGCTCGACGTGCCCGCGCCGAACTCGTACGGCTACCCGGTCCAGATCACCGACCCCATCGGCTGCGACCGCTTCACCGCGCGCACCGTCGTCGGCCTGGCCCCCGAGGCCCGCTCGCCGATCTGGCTCCAGCGGCGCCTGCAGAAGGCCGGCATGCGGCCCATCTCGCTGGCCGTCGACGTCACCAACTACGTGATGCTGGAGCTCGGCCAGCCGCTGCACGCCTACGACCGCAGCCGGCTCGACGGCCCCATCGGGGTCCGCCGTGCCGACGCCGGGGAGAAGATCACCACCCTCGACGGCACCGTCCGCGTCCTGGACGCCGCGGACCTGGTCATCACCGACAGCCGCGGCCCGATCGGCATCGCGGGCGTCATGGGCGGTGCCGACACGGAGATCGCCGACCCGGTGACCGACCCGCAGACCGGTCTCGTCACCGGCACCTCCGAGGTCGTCATCGAGGCCGCGCACTTCGACGCGATCTCGATCGCCCGCACGGCCCGCCGCCACAAGCTGTCCTCCGAGGCGTCCAAGCGCTTCGAGCGCGGCGTCGACCCGCAGGCCGCCGCCGCGGCGGCGCAGCGCACCGTCGATCTGCTCGTGCTGCTCGCGGGCGGCACGGCCGAGGCCGGCGTCACCGAGGTCAGCGCCCCGTCCGCGCCGCGCACGATCACCCTGCCGGCGAACCACCCGGACAAGGTCGCGGGCGTCGACTACGGCCGTGAGACCGTCGTGCGCCGCCTCCAGGAGGTCGGCTGCGACGTCTACGGCCAGGACGACCTCGTCGTCACCGTTCCCTCGTGGCGCCCCGACCTCGCCGAGCCGAACGACCTCGCCGAAGAGGTCATCCGCCTGGAGGGCTACGAGAACCTGCCCTCCACGCTGCCGAAGCCCCCGGCCGGCCGCGGGCTCACCGAGCGCCAGCGCGTCCACCGCCGGGTGGGCCGCGCCCTCGCCGGCGCCGGCTACGTCGAGGCGCTGAGCTACCCGTTCATCGGCGAGCAGGCCCTCGACCACCTCGGTCTCGACGCGGACGACGCCCGTCGCCGCCTCGTGAAGCTGGTCAACCCGCTCTCGGACGAGGAGCCCGCGCTCCGTACGACGCTGCTCCCCGGCCTGCTGGGCGCGCTCCGTCGCAACGACAGCCGTGGCGCTCACGACCTGGCGCTCTTCGAGACCGGTCTGGTCTTCCGGCCCGAGGACCGGCGCGGTGTCGCCGTCCGGCTGCCCGTCGACCGGCGTCCCAGCGCCGAGGAGATCGCCGAGGTCAACGCCGCGCTGCCCGCGCAGCCGCGCCGCGCCGCCGTCGTCCTCGCCGGTGCGCGCGAGCAGGCCGGCTGGTGGGGCAGGGGCCGTCCGTCCGACTGGGCGGACGCGGTCGAGGCCGGCCGGACCGTGGCCGCGGAGGCGGGGGTCGAGCTGATCGTCAGCGCCGACCAGCACGCCCCGTGGCACCCGGGCCGCTGCGCCGCGTTCCACGTCGAGGTGGACGGGGAGAAGGTCCTCGTCGGCCACGCGGGTGAACTCCACCCGCGCGTGGTGAAGGCGTTCGGTCTGCCGGCGCGCAGCTGCGCCATGGAGATCGACCTGGACCTCCTGGAGAAGGCGAACGAGGGCCCGCTCAGGGCCCCCCGGATCTCCTCCTTCCCGGTTGCCACCCAGGACGTCGCCCTGGTCGTCGCCCACGACGTCCCGGCCGCCGACGTGCAGGCCGCCCTCACCGAGGGCGCGGGCGAACTCCTCGAGTCCGTCCGGCTGTTCGACGTCTACACCGGCGACCAGCTCGACGAGGGGACCAAGTCCCTGGCGTACGCCCTGAGGTTCCGCGCCCCGGACCGCACCCTCACGGTCGACGAGGCCACCGCGGCCCGCGACGCGGCCGTGGCCCTCGCCTCCGAGCGCACGGGAGCCACCCTGCGCGGCGCCTGACACACGGGCACCACACCAGGAGGGCCGCCCCCGGGGGTGCCCCCGGGGGGCCCGCCCGCCGTGACGGACCCCCCCGGGGGGGCGGGGCCCCACCACCCGGGCGCGGGGGGGCGTCGAGGCGGCGGGCGGCGGG
>NZ_JBHXSA010000015.1:100549-150617 GCF_042716475.1 Streptomyces sp. NPDC058671
GCGCCCCGCCCGCGGCCCGGGCCCCCCCCCCCCGGGCGCCCGGCCCCCCCCCGCCGCGGCGCCTCCCCCCCGGCCCCCACCCCCGGCGGCCCGCCCCGGGGGATCCCCCGGGGCGGCCCTCCGGCGTTCACGGACCCGCAGGGGTGTGCGGGCACCGACCACGCGTGCGCGTGGCGGAGTCCTGGCGAGGGGCGGCGCGCCGGGGGTGGTCACTCCTTCGGGTGAGATCGTCGGGGGGTGTTCCGCGGGGGGTGGCGCGGTCGGCAGAATCGACGCGGCCGCAGGGGCGGACCTGTGTGCAGCGGGGCCTTCGGGCGTCGTCGGGGCTCGGGAAGGGCCGTGCATGATCCGTACGAGGTCGTTGGTCTCCGAAGGGTCCCGGCTCCGCCGGCTGGCCCCGCTCGCTCTTCCCGCCGCGTGGGGTGCGGTGGCCGTGGGGTGGAAGTTCGGCTGTCCGCCGGCCCGGCAGCCGGGGCTGCCGATGAGGGTCGTCACCAGTGTCGTCTTCCTCACCGTCGGTGTCGGTCTGGTCGTCGGTGTCCGGCGCGGGCTCATGCGCGAGCTGGCGCGGGTGCGGGCCGTCGCCGTCGCCACGCAGCAGGTGCTGCTGCGCCCGCCGCCCGCCCGGCTCGACGGACTAGCCCTGGCCGCAGGGCAGTTGTCGGCGTCCCCGGGAGCTTCGGTGGGCGGGGACCTGTACGAGGCGGTGGCGACCCCCTACGGGGTGCGGATCGTCATCGGGGACGTCCGGGGCCACGGTCTCGCGGCGCTCGGCGCGGTGGTGGCCGTCCTCGGCAGCTTCCGCGAGGCGGCGCACGACGAGCCGGAACTCGGCGGTGTGCTGCGGCGGCTCGAACGGGCCCTGGATCGGCATCTGCGGGAGCGGGCACGGGAAGAGCACCCGGCGCGGTCCGCGACGGATCCCGAGCATCCGGTGGCGGAGGAGTTCGTGACCCTGCTGCTTCTGGAGGTCGCGTCCGACGGGCGGCTCGCGGTGTTCAACTGCGGTCACCCCGGCCCGTACCGCCTCGGTCCGGTGGTCGAGCGGCTGCCGCTCGGCGAACCGCTTCCCCCGCTGGGGGTGCTGCCCCTGCCCGGCGCGCTCGCGCCGTACACGGCGGCCCGGCTGCTGCCCGGCGAGACGCTGGTGCTGCACACCGACGGCGCCGAGGAGGCCCGGGACCACCGGGGGCGGTTCTTCGCGCTCGACACCGCGCTCGCCGGGGTTCCGGGTGAGGCGCCCGCCGCGCTCGTCCGCCGGGTCCACACGGCCCTGCTGCACCACACGGGCGGCCGGCTCGCCGACGACGTCGCGCTGCTCGTCGTACGCAACGACCGTTTCCGGGTCCCGGCGCAGCCCGCCGAACCCGGGCTGCGCCGATCCCGGCCCGCCCCCTCCTCGCACTGCTGAGCGGAGGGGCCGGGGCCGGCGTCGCCCGCTCCGCCACGGAGTGTCGGGCAGATCAGCGGGGCGGGCGACGCGGACCGGGCGGCCGCACTGTTCGAGGGGGGAGCCGGCGGCCCGGCCGTCGCCTTGCGGCGAGAAGCACAGTCAACCGCTACGGGGACGAGTGCGGCAGAGTACGCGGACCGGAAGAACGGGTACTTGATTCACACCCCGTGCGAAATCCCGCCCCGTGACCGGGACCGGGCGGCGGCGCCTTCCGGACTGGTTCGTCCCGTACGAAATCGGCCACCGCTACGCTGAGTTCACCGAGCGACCGGAGCGGCCATGCAGCCCAACACCTTGCTCGACGCCCTGCTCGACGAAGCGGGCGTCTCCCATGCGGGACTCGCCGCCCATGTGAACCGGGCCGGCCGGGCCAGGGGCCTCGTCCTGCGGTACGAACACACCGCCGTGGCCCGCTGGTTGAAGGGCCAGCGGCCGCGCGGCCAGGTGCCGGACCTGATCTGCGAGGTGCTCGCCACGCGGCTGCACCGGCAGGTGACGCTGGACGACATCGGTCTCGGCGTGCCGGACGGGCCGCTGCCCGCGGCCGGTTCGCCGCTCTCCGGGTTCGTGGAGCGGGCGGCCGCCCTGTGGCGCTCCGACGAGCAGCAGCGGCCGCACATAGTCGGTGCTCCGGCCGTGACCGGTACCCCGGCGGTGATGCCGGTGTGGGAGTGGGAGAACCCGCCGGAGGACGTGGACGTCTCCCGTAGCGGCCGGGCCGCGGTCTCGGCCGCCGACATCGCCGTGCTGAGTTCCGCCCGGTCCCACTACGAGCAGATGTACCGCAAGGCCGGGGGGATCGCGACCCGGGCCCGGATCGTCGGCTTCCTCACCACCGAGACCGCGCCGCTGCTGCGGGGTTCGTACAGCGACGCCCTCGGACGGCGCTTGCACCGCGCCACCGGGGGGCTCGTCGCGGTCGCGGGCATCTGCGCGTACGACGCGGACGCGCACGGTCTCGCCCAGCGCTACTTCCACCAGGCGCTGCGGCTCGCGAAGGCGAGCGGGGACCGGGGGCTCGGCGCCTATGTGATCGCGCTGCTCGTCAACCAGTCGCTGTTCATGGGGGAGTACCGGCAGGCGGTGGCGTTCGCGGAGGCGGCCCTGCGGACCGCGGGCCGGCAGATCACCCCGGCGCTCGCGGCGGATCTGACGGCGATGCAGGCGAAGGCGTACGCGCGTCTGGGCGACGGCACGGCCGCGTTGGCCTGTATCCGGCGGGCCGAGGCGGCGGCGGAGCGGATCCGCCCGGGGGACGAGCCGGCCGAGACGGGCTATGTCCAGCCGGGATTCGTCAACGTGCAGGTCGCCGAGGCGCTGCTCAGTCTGGGTGATCTCACCGCCGCGCACGAGCACGCGGCGATGGCGGTGGGGGTGCCGTCGCACGACCGGGGCCGGGTGCACCGGCTCGCCATGCTGTGCCAGATCGAGCTGCGGCAGGGGGAGTGCGACGGGGCGGCGGGTACGGCCGTGGAGATGACCGAGCGGGCGCGGGGGATGGAGTCGCGGCGGCTGCGGGACCGGCTGCGGCAAGTGCGGGAGCATCTTCTCGCGAGCGGCGGCGGCGATGCCCGGGAGGCGGCGGCTCTCATCGAAGGAGCCCTACGCGTTCCGCTCTAGGCCTCGAACTGCTGCGATATTGCCACCAAACAAGCACCGACCAGTCGGAAGGTGGCAAGAACGTGCAGTGGACGAAACTGAGTGAACGCTCTGTCTATGAGAACCGCTGGTTCCGGGTGAACCTCGCGGACGTCGAACTCCCGGACGGCCGTCACCTCGACCACTATCTGATCCGGCTCCGTCCGGTCGCCGTCGCGACCGCCGTCAACGAGGCCGACGAGGTACTGATGCTCTGGCGCCACCGCTTCATCACCGACAGCTGGGGCTGGGAACTGGCCGCCGGTGTCGTCGAGGACGGGGAGGACGTCGAGACGGCCGCGGCCCGCGAGATGGAGGAGGAGACCGGCTGGCGGCCGGGGCCGCTGCGCCACCTCCTCACCGTCGAACCGTCCAACGGCCTGACCGACGCCCGGCACCACCTCTACTGGGCGGAGCGGGCCACCTACACCGGACCGCCCGAGGACGCCTTCGAGTCCTCCCGGCGGGCCTGGGTCCCGCTGAAACAGATCCCCGACATGATCACCCGGGGCGAGATCCCGGCCGCCAACATGGCCGCGGGACTGCTGCTGCTCCACCATCTGCGCCTCGGCTGAGAGACGCGGGAACGCCGGACGGCCCGTACCTGTGCGGGTGTACGGGCCGTCCGGTGATCGAGGGGTGGCGCGGGGGGTCAGGGGTACGGGTAGAAGCCCGAGCCCGTCTTCCGGCCGAGCCGGCCCGCGTCCACCATGCGCTGGAGCAGCGGGGGAGCGGCGTACAGCGGCTCCTTGTACTCCATGTACATCGAGTCGGCGATCGAGGCGATCGTGTCCAGTCCGATCAGGTCCGAGAGCTTGAGCGGACCCATCGGGTGGGCGCAGCCGAACTCCATGCCGTTGTCGATGTCGTCGCGGCTCGCGATGCCCGACTCGAACATCCGGATCGCCGAGAGCAGGTACGGCACGAGCAGCGCGTTGACCACGAAACCGGAGCGGTCCTGCGCGCGGATCGCGTGCTTGCCGAGCGTCTTCTCCGCGAAGGCCTGCGCCCGGCTGATCGTGCCCTCGGAGGTGGTGAGGGCCGGGATCAGCTCGACGAGCTTCTGCACCGGGGCCGGGTTGAAGAAGTGGATGCCGATGACCTGGTCCGGGCGGGAGGTCGCCACGGCCAGCTTCACCAGCGGGATGGAGGAGGTGTTCGAGGCGAGGATGGCGTCCGGCCGGGTCATCACCTGGTCGAGCACCTGGAAGATCTCGGTCTTGACCTGCTCGTTCTCCACGACCGCCTCGATGACGAGGTCGCGGTCGGCGAACTCGCCCAGGTCGGTGGTGAAGCTGAGGCGAGCGAGCGTCGCGTCCCGCTCCTCCTCGCTGATCTTGCCGCGTTCGGCGGCCTTCGCCAGCGAGTTGTAGAGCCGTGTGCGGCCGATCTCCAGCGCCTCGCCGGTGGTCTCGGCGACCTTCACGTCAAGGCCGCTCCGGGCACACACCTCTGCGATGCCCGCGCCCATCTGGCCGCAGCCCACCACTCCGACGCGCTCAATGTCGGCCATGGAGTCCGTCACCTCGTGCCTTTCGCTCTTCTCTGGCGGCGGGGCCCGTGTGATTCCGATGCGTCCGCCTCGACCCCACGACGTTACCGCTCATTAACCGATGATCGATCGGTCGGGGCGTGCATGCTGTCCGGGTGGGTGTGAGGTATCCGACAGCAGAGGGGTACAAGTGCGGCCTATCGGCAGAAGAGGGTTCGTGGCGCGCGCGGCCGGAGCGGTGCTCGCCGTGACGGGCACGACAGCGCCGGCGGCGGCCGTGACCGAAGCGCCGGTACGGGGGGGACGGCCGCGCCGGCCCGCGTTCCGTGGCGTGTGGGTCGCCACCGTCGGCAACCGGGACTGGCCCTCCCGCAGCGGCCTGAGCGCGGCGGCGCAGCGCGCCGAACTCCTCGCCCACCTGGACAAGGCGGTCGAGCGCCGTCTCAACGCGGTGGTCCTCCAGGTGCGGCCGACCGCCGACGCGCTGTGGCCCTCGCCGCACGAGCCGTGGGCGCAGTGCCTCACCGGGACCCAGGGCCGTGATCCCGGCTGGGACCCGCTGGGCACGGCCGTCGATGAGGCCCATGCGCGGGATCTCGAACTGCACGCCTGGTTCAACCCGTACCGAGTGGCGAATCACACGGATCCGACCCGGCTCGTCGCCGGTCATCCGGCCCGGCGGCACCCTGAGTGGGTGCTGCCCTACGGCGGGAAGCTCTACTACGACCCGGGGCTGCCCGAGGTCCGCCGCTTCGTCCAGGACGCGATGCTGGACGCCGTACGGCGCTACGACATCGACGCCGTGCACTGGGACGACTACTTCTACCCGTACCCGGTGGCCGGGCAGGACTTCGGCGACGGCGAGACGTACGCGCGCTACGGCGGGGGCTTCCGCGACAAGGCGTCCTGGCGGCGGCACAACATCGATCTGCTGGTCTCCGAGATGTCCGCCCGGATCAAGGACCTGAAGCCGCAGGTGGCCTTCGGGATCAGCCCGTTCGGGGTCTGGCGGAACCGCGCCGCCGACCCGAAGGGCTCGGACACCAGCGGCGGCATCCAGACGTACGACGACCTGTACGCCGACTCCCGGAAGTGGGTCAAGGAGGGCTGGCTCGACCATGTCGTGCCGCAGCTGTACTGGCACATCGGCATGCCCGGGACCGACTACGCCAAGCTGCTGCCCTGGTGGGACGAGGTGGTCCGGGGCACCGGCGTCGGCCTCTACCTCGGTGAGGCGCTCTACAAGGCGGGCGACCCCGCGCAGCCGGCGGCCTGGCAGGACCCGAAGGAGCTGTCACGCCATCTGAAGCTCGCCGCCGGCTACCCGGGGGTCGGCGGCCACTGCTTCTTCGCCGCCAAGGAGGTCATGGAGGACCGGATCGGGGCGATGGCCACCGTGGTGGCGGATCACTACCCGACCAGGGTCCTTCCCGCCAAGGTCCCTCCGCGGGGGGAGAGCGGTCAGCGGGCCTCCGCCTCCGGGTGATGACGGACGACGGTGTCGGGGCCCGGCGACATCAGGGCCTCGTGACCGTCGTCGAACTTCACGCGGTACGGGGGAGTGCCGTTCTCCCCCAGTACCTGGAGGACCTCGGCCGTACGGTCGTGGTGACCGACGGTCCGGCCGTGCACCAGCAGTGTGTCGCCCACGCTCGCCTGCATCGGGGTGTCCTCCTCGCGACCGGGCCCGCCCTGCTCGGGAGCCTACGTCTGCCATTGTGACCCGGGTCACCCCGATCCGTCGCGTCAGCTCTTCGCCCGCTGGGTCACCGCGATGCAGACCAGGACGCCCACCGCGGCGAGCGGGGCGGCGAGCGGCAGGCTCTCGCCGAGCAGGAACACCGACCAGAACAGGGTCAGGAGCGGTTGGGCGAGCTGCAGCTGGCTCGCCTTGGGGATGCCGATCGACGCCATGCCGCGGTACCAGACGTACAGGCCGAAGAAGGTGGAACCGGCGGCGACCCAGAGGAGCCCGGCCACACCGTGGGCGTTCAGGCGCACCGGCTCCAGGGACAGCGCCGCGGCGGAGCCGACCAGCATCAGCGGCAGGCAGAGCACCAGGGCCCAGCCGATGACCTGCCAGCCCGGCATGAGCCGGGCGAGCCGCCCGCCCTCGGTGTAGCCGGCCGCGCACACCAGGAGCGCGCCGAACAGGTACAGGTCGCCCCGCGACACGGCTCCGCCGCTCTCCTTGAGCGTGAAGGCGATGACGACGACCGCGCCCGACACGGCGGCGAACCAGAAGGTACGGGAGGGTCGCCGTCCGGTCCGCAGCGCGGCGAGGGTGGCCGTGGTGAGCGGCAGGAGGCCCACCACGACGGCGGCGTGGGAGGTGGTGGAGGTCTGCAGGGCCAGGGTCGTCAGGAGCGGGAAGCCGATGACGACACCCCCGGCGACGACGGCGAGGCCCGCCCAGTGGCTCCGCTCGGGCAGCGGCACCCTGCCGACGAGGAGGAAGACGCCCGCGATGAGGCCGGCGAGGGCGGACCGCACGGCCACCAGGGACCAGGGACCGAAGCTCTCCAGGCCCCAGACGGTCGAGGGGAAGGTGAGCGAGAAGCACACGACGCCGAGGACGGCGAGCAGGGTGCCTCGGGGGAGGGCGTCGGCGGCCGGGTGCGGGGTGCTTCCGCCGCGGCTTCCCTCGGTGATCCCGGCGCGGGTGCTTCCCTCTGACGCGCTGTCGGCGAAAGTGGTGACCGCTATCGTCATCGACGCAGTAGCGCTATTCTTGGCTTTCATGAACGAGCGTAGCAGTGTGGCGGAACTGGCGCATTCCCTCAGGGCAGAGCTGAACTGCTACTCGCCTGGTGGAAAGCTGCCGTCGAGTCGAGCACTCGTCGAGCGGTACCGGGTCTCTCCGGTGACCGTCACCCGCGCCCTCGCGCAGCTCGCCGCCGAGGGGCTCGTGGTCACCCGCCCGGGCGCCGGTGCCTTCCGCGCCGAGCCCCGTACCGCCACCCCCGTCACCGGCGACACCTCCTGGCAGGAGGTCGCCCTCAGCGCCGACACGGCCACCGAACTCGTCCCCCGGTCCGTCGACGCCTCCGGGGTCCTCGCCACCCTCGCCGCGCCCCCGCCCGGGGTGATCGAGTTCAACGGCGGCTATCTCCACCCCTCCCTCCAGCCCCAGCGGGCCCTCGCCGCCGCCCTCGCCCGCGCCGGGCGCCGCCCCGGCGCCTGGGGCAGGCCGCCCACGGACGGGCTTCCCGAGCTGCGCGAGTGGTTCGCCCGCGAGATCGGCGGCAGCGTCACCGCCGCCGACCTGCTCGTCACCGCCGGTGGCCAGCCCGCCCTCACCACCGCCCTGCGGGCCCTCGCCCCGCCCGGCACCCCCGTCCTCGTCGAGTCGCCGACCTACCCGGGCATGCTCGCCGTCGCCCGCGCCGCGGGACTGCGCCCCGTCCCCGTGCCCGCCGACGCCGACGGGGTCCGCCCCGAACTCCTCGAAGCCGCGTTCCGCGCCACCGGCGCCCGGGTCCTCGTCTGCCAGCCGCTCTTCCAGAACCCGACCGGCGCCGTGCTGGCGCCCGACCGGCGCCGTGAGGTCATCCGTATCGCCCGCGCCGCCGGAGCCTTCGTCGTCGAGGACGACTTCGCCCGCCGTCTCGTCCACGAGGACGCGCCGCCGCTCCCGGCGCCGCTCGCCGCCGAGGATCCCGACGGCGTCGTCGTCCACGTCTGCTCGCTCACCAAGGCCACCTCGCCCAGCCTGCGGGTCGGCGCCCTAGCCGCCCGCGGTCCCGTCCTGGAACGCCTGCGCGCCATCCAGGTCGTCGACAGCTTCTTCGTCCCCCGGCCGCTCCAGGAGGCCGCGCTCGAACTCGTCGGCTCGCCCGCCTGGCACCGCCATCTGCGGGCCGTCGCCCAGGAACTCAAGAGCCGCCGGGACCTGCTGGCCGGTGCCGTCACCCACCATCTGCCCGGTCTCGCCCTGCCGCACATCCCCTACGGGGGCTACCACCTCTGGCTCCGCCTCCCCGACACCCTTCCCGAGGCCGCCCTCCTCGCCACCGCCCTGCGGAACGGTGTCGCCGCGGCTCCCGGCCGCCCCTACTTCTGCGCCGAACCCCCCGCCGGGCACATCCGGCTGAGTTTCGCGGGTGTCGCGGGCCCCACCGAGATCGCGGAGGGCGTGCGCCGCCTCCGGACGGCGGTCGACGAACTGACCGCCTGACCGCGAGGGGCGGGCAGGCCGGGTGGAGCAGGGTCCCCCCGCCCGGCTCCACCCGCCGCCGACCTCCGGCAAATTCACCTGACAAGCCCCTCTGTCACTGGAAGCCTGCGGGGATGAGTGACAGGATGACCACCGACACGCCCGTCATGCACGGGACGTACGAGATCTCAGCCGACCCCGCGCGGATCGACGCCGCCCGCGTCCACCACTGGCTGTCCACGGACGCGTACTGGGCCCTGGGCCGACCTCGGGAGAAGCAGGACGCCGCCATCGCGGGCTCCCTCAACCTCGGCGCCTACCACCGCGAGACCGGCGAGATGGCCGCCTACGCGCGCGTCGTCACCGACTACGCCACCTTCGCCTGGCTCTGCGACGTCTACGTCGACCGCCCGGCCCGCGGCACCGGCCTCGGCACCGCGCTCGTCACCGCCGTCCGCGACCACCTCGCACCGTGCGGGCTGCGCCGCATCATGCTCGCGACCGCCGACGCGCACGGTGTGTACGAGAAGGTCGGTTTCACGCCACTACAGAATCCGGACATCTGGATGACTCTCGGGCAGGAGTGAACCGGACCCCTCCGACCCCCGGGAATGACCCCTTGACCTGCGGAGCCTCCGGCCCCACCATCGCGGCCATGAGTCTTCGGGTGACGCTCGTCACGGCGGCACGCAGCTCCTCCCTGCTCGCCGAACGCTTCGACGACGACCGGCCGCTCGACGAGGCCGGCTGGTACGAGGTACAGCTCGCCGCGCCGGCGCTCATCCCGCTCGGCGCGGCCGAACTGCGCTACTGCTCCCCGACCCCGCGCAGCCGCGCCACCGGCACCGCCCTCGGCTACGCGCCGCTCGCCCAGCCCGCGCTGCGCGACTGCGACATGGGCCGCTGGCGGGGCCTCACCCTCGCCGAGGTCGCCGCCCTCGAACCCGCCGCCGTCGACGCCTGGCTCACCGACGCCCGCACCGCCCCGCACGGCGGGGAACCGCTCCTCGCCTTCATCACCCGGATAGGGAACTGGCTCGACACCCGGCCCGCCGACGACGGCGCCATCGTCGCCGTCGTGGAACCAGCCGTCCTGCGGGCCGCCCTCGTGTACGCGCTGAGGGCACACCCCGCCACCTACTGGAGCGTCGACGTCCGTCCCCTCTCCACCGTCACCCTCACCGGCCGCCCCGGCCTCTGGCACCTCCAGCTCGACGCGGCCGTACGCTGACGGACGACCCTGCGCCGAACGGCACCCCGCGTACGCGCTTCCGGCACGTGCCGGGGGAGCCGGCGGCCGCGACCGGCTAGCCTGAGAGCACGATGAACCGTCTGACCACGTCATGGGGCGCCTTCACGCTGACCCGCTTTCCCGAGGACCCGCGCGACCAGCTGCGCGCCTGGGACGCGGCCGACGAGTACCTCCTGGGCCATCTGGCCGAGAGCGGTACCGACCTCTCCGGCACCGTCGCCGTCCTCGGCGACCGCTGGGGAGCCCTCGTCACCGCGCTCCAAGCCGCCGGCACCGGCGAGCTCGTCCAGATCACCGACTCGTACCTCGGCGGGCAGGCGACGCGGGCCAACCTCGCGCGCGCCGGGGCCGCCCCGGACGCCGTCCGGCTGCTCACCACCCAGGACCCGCCGCCCGAGCGGATCGACGTCCTCCTCGTCCGCGTCCCCAAGAGCCTCGCGCTCCTGGAGGACCAGCTGCACCGGCTCGCACCCGCCGTGCACGAGGGCACCGTGATCGTCGGCACCGGCATGGTCAAGGAGATCCACACCTCGACGCTCCGTCTCTTCGAGCGGATCCTCGGACCCACCCGCACCTCGCTCGCGGTGAAGAAGGCGCGTCTGATCCACACCACGTTCGACCCCGCGACCTCTCCGCGCCCCAACCCCTGGCCCCACCGGTACGACCTCCCGGCCGACACCCCCGCGCCCGGTCTCCCGGGACTGACCGTCACCAACCACGCCGGGGTCTTCTGCGCCGACCGCCTCGACGTCGGCACCCGCTTCTTCCTCGCGAACCTGCCCGGCGGCCTCGGCGGCGCCCGCGTCGCCGACCTCGGCTGCGGCAACGGCGTGGTCGGCATCGCCATCGCCCTCTCCGAACCCGACGCGGAGCTGATCTTCACCGACGAGTCCTACCCGGCGGTCGCCTCGGCCGAGGAGAACTTCCGCGCCCACGTGGGCGAAGGACGCAAGGCCGAGTTCGTCGTCGGTGACGGGCTCACCGACCTGCCCGCAGGATCGGTGGACCTCGTCCTCAACAACCCGCCGTTCCACAGCCACCAGGCCACCACCGACCGCACGGCCCGCCGCATGTTCGCCGACGCGCGCCGCGCGCTGCGGCCGGGCGGCGAGCTGTGGGTCATCGGCAACCGGCACCTCGGCTACCACGTCACCCTCCGCCGCATCTTCGGCAACAGCGAACTCGTCGCCAGCGACGCCAAGTTCGTGGTTCTGCGAGCGGTCCGGACGGCTTAGGGTCGCCCGGTCCGGGCCCGGCCTCTCCGGCCGTGCCCGGCCCGGGTCATCCTTCCCAGGTGCGGGAGCACAGGACGAGCCGGTAGCCGTCGGGATCGGCCACGGTGACGCCGTGCTCGTCCCAGTACGGGTTGTGCGCGGCCACCCGCGTGCCGCCGGCGGCGACGAGCCGCTCCACCTGCTCCTCCTCCACGGGGGCCCCGAGATAGACGACGAACAGGTCGTCGACGGTCGGGACGGGCTCCGACGGACGCTCGGGATCACGTGTCAGCTCGAAGTGCCAGCTCCCGTCCGGCGGACCGACCATGAGCAGGTCGTGACGACCGGGCACCCGCTCGGTGCTCCGCCACAGCACGTCGAGCCCGAGACCGTCGACGTAGAACCGCTCGGCGGCGGCGAGATCCCGCGAAGGGCGTGCGACCCGTACCCGGGTCCGCGCATTGATCATCATGCGTGAAGGCTAGGCCCTCTCGTTCGGATCACGCCGGGCCCGTGGGGTCCGGAAATCCGCCCCACGCGAAGACCGGCCCGACGCGCGAGGCGTCGGGCCGGTCTTCCGGGGTGTCGGGACCGCCGCCCGGCGAGGTGCGTCAGTCGGTGCCGAACTCCATCGCCGCGCGGTCCAGCATCTCGTCGTCGTCGGCGACCTCGCCGCGCGACGCGATCGCCTCGGCACCGCCTTCCGGCATGGAGCCGATCAGCCCGGTCGCGGCCGCCTGGGCGGCACCGATGGCCGGGTTGGAGGTGCCGATCAGGCCGAGGCTCGCGTACTGCTCCAGCTTGGCGCGCGAGTCGGCGATGTCGAGGTTGCGCATGGTGAGCTGACCGATCCGGTCCGACGGGCCGAAGGCCGAGTCCTCGGTGCGCTCCATGGACAGCTTGTCCGGGTGGTAGCTGAACGCCGGGCCCGTGGTGTCGAGGATCGAGTAGTCCTCACCGCGCCGCAGCCGCAGCGTCACCTCGCCGGTGACGGCCGCGCCGACCCAGCGCTGGAGGGACTCACGGACCATGAGCGCCTGCGGGTCCAGCCACCGGCCCTCGTACATCAGCCGGCCGAGGCGCCGTCCCTCGTTGTGGTACTGGGCGAGGGTGTCCTCGTTGTGGATCGCGTTGACGAGACGCTCGTACGCCGCGTGCAGCAGGGCCATGCCGGGCGCCTCGTAGATGCCCCGGCTCTTGGCCTCGATGATCCGGTTCTCGATCTGGTCCGACATGCCCATACCGTGGCGGCCGCCGATGGCGTTGGCCTCCATGACGAGGTCGACCGGGGAGGAGAACTCCTTGCCGTCGATGGTCACCGGGCGGCCCTGGTCGAAGCCGATGGTGACGTCCTCGGCGGCGATCTCGACCGAGGGGTCCCAGAAGCGGACGCCCATGATCGGCTGGACGGTCTCCACGCCGGTGTCCAGGTGCTCCAGGGTCTTCGCCTCGTGGGTGGCGCCCCAGATGTTGGCGTCGGTGGAGTACGCCTTCTCGGTGCTGTCGCGGTAGGGCAGCTCGTGGGCGAGCAGCCACTCGGACATCTCCTTGCGGCCGCCGAGCTCGGTCACGAAGTCCGTGTCCAGCCAGGGCTTGTAGATCCGCAGGTGCGGGTTGGCGAGCAGGCCGTAGCGGTAGAACCGCTCGATGTCGTTGCCCTTGAAGGTCGAGCCGTCGCCCCAGATCTGGACGTCGTCCTCGAGCATCGCCCGGACGAGGAGGGTGCCGGTGACGGCACGGCCGAGCGGCGTGGTGTTGAAGTAGGCCCGGCCGCCGGAGCGGATGTGGAACGCCCCGCAGGTGAGTGCGGCAAGACCCTCCTCGACCAGCGCCGCGCGGCAGTCGACCAGGCGCGCGATCTCG
Organism: Streptomyces sp. NPDC058671; assembly: GCF_042716475.1. NCBI lineage: Bacteria > Bacillati > Actinomycetota > Actinomycetes > Kitasatosporales > Streptomycetaceae > Streptomyces > Streptomyces sp. NPDC058671. The sequence goes on from NZ_JBHXSA010000015.1 coordinate 113,618, forward strand.
GCACCGTAGGTCTTGGCGCGGCCGGGCACCGAGGCGATGTCGGGCTCGTCGTACTGGCCGATGTCGGCGGTGTAGGTGCACGGGATGGCGCCCTTGTCGCGCATCCATGCGACCGCGACGGAGGTGTCGAGGCCGCCGGAGAAGGCGATGCCGACGCGCTCGCCGGCGGGCAGGGAGGTGAGGACCTTGGACATGGGAAGAGTATGCATCATCTCGCATGGTCATGCAAAGGGGTGTCGGGGAGCGGGTGCGCAGCCGCCCGGCGGGGGAGCAGCAGCGGTGTCGCCAGGAGCAGTACGCCGGCCAGGCCGATGGCCGCACGCGGACCGAGCAATCCGCCCAGTACGCCCCAGAAGGCCGTCAGGAGCGCGGTCGAGGCCTTGGTCGTCACCGCGCGGTGTCCAAGCGCATGGCCGCGCTGGAGCGTGACCTCGGGGTGCGGGTGTTCACGCGGACCCCGCGCGGCGCCGAGCTCACCATCGACGGACAGGCGTTCCTGCCCCACGCGCGCGAGCTGCTGCGCGTCGCCGAGCGCGCGGCCGCGTCCGTGCGGCCGGGCCGCCGCCCGCTGCGCGTCGACGTGATCGCCTCACGCGTCGCCCCGTCGGGCCTGATGCGCGCTTTCCACCGCGCCCACCCCGAGATCGACCTCGACGTGGTGATGCTGTTCGACATCGAGAGGGCCTTCGGGGCCCTGCGACCACGTTCATGGGGGAGCGGACCCGACTCGTCTGGCCCGCCGGCCACGGCCTGCGCCGCATCCCGGTGGCCGGCCCGACGCCCGTCTACCCGCACTCGCTCCTCTGGCACCGCGACAACCCCCATCCGGCCCTCGTCACACTCCGCGCCCAGCTCGCCGCCTCGGCGGCCGGCTACGACGCGGCCGGGACCTGGACGCCGGGCTGGGTGACCCCGCCGTGACCGCCGCCCCGGGCCCCTGTCGCCGATGAGCGCCTCAGGGAAGTTCTTTGCATAAAACTGCGCCGGGACGTATAGTCATGCCATCCATGAGGAGGGTTTCAATGACGGTACGAGTAGCAGTGGCGGGTGCGAGCGGATACGCGGGCGGAGAGCTGCTGCGTCTTCTCCTCGCCCACCCCCACGTGGAGATCGGCGCCCTGACCGGCCACTCCAACGCCGGTCAGCGACTCGGGGCGCTCCAGCCCCATCTGCTGCCGCTCGCCGACCGCGTCCTCGTGCCCACGACCGCCGACGAGCTCGCGGGGCACGACGTCGTCTTCCTCGCCCTCCCGCACGGACAGTCGGCCGCCGTCGCCGAGCAGCTCGGGCCGGACGTCCTCGTCGTCGACATGGGCGCCGACTTCCGGCTCCGGGAGCCCGCCGACTGGGAGGCGTACTACGGCTCCCCGCACGCCGGTACCTGGCCCTACGGGCTCCCCGAACTGCCCGGCGCCCGCGTCGCGCTGACGGGGGCCAGGCGTGTCGCGGTGCCCGGCTGCTACCCCACCGCCGTGTCGCTCGCGCTCTTCCCCGCGTACGAGAACGGTCTCGCCGAGTCCGAGGCCGTGATCGTCGCCGCCTCCGGCACCTCCGGCGCCGGCAAGGCGGCCAAGCCGCACCTCCTCGGCAGCGAGGTCATGGGCAGCATGTCGCCGTACGGCGTCGGCGGCGGCCACCGGCACACCCCCGAGATGATCCAGAACCTCAGCGGACCGGCGGGGGAGCGGGTCACCGTCTCCTTCACGCCGACCCTGGCGCCGATGCCGCGCGGCATCCTCGCCACCTGCACGGCCGCCGCGAAGCCGGGCGTGACCGCCGAGACCGTACGGGCCGCCTACGAGAAGGCCTTCGCGGACGAACCCTTCGTCCATCTGCTCCCCGAGGGGCAGTGGCCGGCGACGGCGTCCGTCTACGGTTCCAACGCCGTTCAGGTGCAGGTCGCGTTCGACGCGGCGGCGAACCGGATCATCGCCATCAGCGCCATCGACAACCTGACCAAGGGCACCGCCGGCGGCGCGGTGCAGAGCATGAACATCGCCCTCGGACTCCCCGAGGCCACCGGACTCTCCACGATTGGAGTCGCTCCATGAGCGTCACCGCAGCGAAGGGATTCACGGCGGCGGGCATCGCCGCCGGGATCAAGCAGAACGGCAACCCGGACCTGGCCCTCGTGGTCAACACCGGGCCCCGCCGTGCCGCCGCGGGAGTCTTCACCTCCAACCGAGTCAAGGCCGCACCCGTCATCTGGTCCCAGCAGGTCCTCGCCGACGGCGAGCTGACCGCCGTCGTCCTCAACTCCGGCGGCGCCAACGCCTGCACCGGGCCGAAGGGCTTCCAGGACACCCACGCCACCGCCGAGAAGGTCGCCGAGGTCCTCAGCGCGCGGGGCGCGGACGTCGGCGCCGGCGAGGTCGCCGTCGCCTCCACCGGCCTCATCGGCATCCTGCTGCCCATGGACAGGCTTCTCCCGGGCGTCGAGAAGGCCGCGGCCGAACTCTCCGAGCACGGCGGCGAGAAGGCAGCCATCGCCATCAAGACCACGGACACCGTCCACAAGACCTCCGTGGTCACGAAGGGCGGGGCGAACGGCGGCTGGACGGTCGGCGGCATGGCGAAGGGCGCCGGCATGCTCGCCCCGGGCCTCGCCACCATGCTCGTGGTCCTCACCACCGACGCCGACGTCGACGCCGAGGGCCTCGACAGCGCCCTGCGGGGCGCCACCCGCGTCACCTTCGACCGGGTCGACTCCGACGGCTGCATGTCCACCAACGACACCGTCCTCCTCCTCGCCTCCGGCGCCTCCGGCGTCACCCCCGCGCAGGACGCGTTCACCGAGGCCGTACGGGAGGTCTGCGACGACCTCGCCCGCCAGCTGATCGGCGACGCCGAGGGCGCCAGCAAGGACATCCGTATCGAGGTGGTCAACGCGGCGACCGAGGACGACGCCGTCGAGGTGGGCCGCTCCATCGCCCGCAACAACCTCCTCAAGTGCGCCATCCACGGCGAGGACCCCAACTGGGGCCGGGTGCTCTCCGCCATCGGCACGACGGGGGCGTCCTTCGAGCCCGACGAGCTCAACGTCGCCATCAACGGCGTCTGGGTGTGCAAGAACGGCTCCGTCGGCGAGGACCGAGACCTGGTCGACATGCGCTACCGCGAGGTCACCGTCACGGCCGACCTCGCGGCCGGCACCGAGTCCGCCGTCATCTGGGCGAACGACCTCACGGCCGACTACGTCCACGAGAACAGCGCGTACTCCTCATGAGCGACTCCCAGAACACCGGCGACCCGCACAACACGGGTGACTCCCAGAACCCCACGCGCCGGCACACGGCCCTCCCCAAGGCGCAGATCCTCATCGAGGCCCTGCCCTGGCTGACGCGCCACAACGGCAAGACGGTCGTCATCAAGTTCGGCGGCAACGCCATGATCGACGAGGACCTCAAGGCGGCCTTCGCCCAGGACGTCGTCTTCCTGCGCCAGGCCGGTCTCAAGCCGGTCGTCGTGCACGGCGGCGGCCCCCAGATCAGCGCCGCCCTCGACCGGCACGGCATCGTCAGCGAGTTCAAGGCGGGCCTGCGGGTCACCACCGAGGACGCCATGGACGTCGTACGGATGGTGCTCGCCGGCCAGGTCCAGCGCGAGCTCGTCGGGCTGCTCAACCAGCACGGCCCGCTCGCCGTCGGCCTCACCGGCGAGGACGCCCACACCATCACCGCCACCAGACACCGCCCGGTGATCGGCGGCGAGCAGATCGACATCGGCCGGGTCGGTGAGATCACCGCCATCGACACCGGCGCCATCCAGGCGCTCCTGGAGGACGGCCGCATCCCGGTCATCTCCTCCATCGCCCGCTCCCAGGACGACGGACATGTCTACAACGTCAATGCTGATACGGCGGCTGCGGCACTCGCTGCGGCGCTGGGCGCCGAGACCCTGATGGTCCTGACCGACGTCGAAGGCCTCTACGAGGACTGGCCGAACAGCGACGAGGTCATCAGCCGGCTCACCGCGAGCCAGCTGGAGAAGCTGCTGCCCGAGCTCTCCAGCGGCATGGTCCCCAAGATGGAAGGCTGCCTGCACGCCGTACGGAACGGGGTCACCACGGCCCGTGTGATCGACGGCCGGGTCCAGCACTCCATCCTGCTGGAGATCTTCACCGACGAGGGCGTGGGCACGATGGTCGTGCCGGACGGACAGGGGGACTGATGAGCAGCACCGGCAACGAGCAGCTGACCGAGCGGTGGCGGGGCTCGCTCATGGACAACTACGGCACCCCCCGGCTGCCGCTCGTCCGCGGTGAGGGCGCCAGGGTCTGGGACGCCGAAGGAAACGAGTACCTGGACCTCGTCGGAGGCATCGCCGTCAACGCCCTCGGCCACGCCCACCCGGCGGTCGTCGAGGCCGTCACCCGGCAGATCCGGAGCCTGGGCCACGTCTCCAACCTGTTCGTCGCCGAACCGCCCGTCGCCCTCGCGGAGAAGCTCCTCTCGCTCTTCGGCCGGCCCGGCAAGGTCTTCTTCTGCAATTCCGGCGCCGAGGCCAACGAGGCCGCGTTCAAGCTCGGCCGGCTCACCGGCCGGTCCCGCATGGTCGCCACCGAGGGCGGCTTCCACGGCCGGACCATGGGCGCCCTCGCGCTCACCGGCCAGCCCGGCAAGCAGACCCCGTTCCTGCCGTTGCCCGGCGACGTCACCCACGTCCCGTACGGGGACGCGGCGGCGCTGCGCGCCGCGGTCACCGAGGACACCGCGCTCGTGATCATCGAGCCGATCCAGGGCGAGAACGGCGTCGTCGTCCCGCCGCCCGGCTACCTCAAGGCCGCCCGGGAGATCACCCGCGCGACCGGCACCCTCCTCGTCCTCGACGAGGTGCAGACCGGCGTCGGCCGCTGCGGTCACTGGTTCGAGTACCAGGCCCACGAGGGCGTGGAGCCGGACGTCGTCACCCTCGCCAAGGGTCTCGGCGGCGGCCTCCCGCTCGGCGCGACCGTCGCCTTCGGTCCCGCCGCCGACCTCTTCACGCCCGGCCACCACGGGACGACCTTCGGCGGCAACCCCGTGGCCTGCGCCGCCGGACTCGCCGTCCTGGACACCCTCGGCGCGGACGCCGCCCTCGACCACGTGAAGGCGGTCGGGGAGCGGCTGCGGCAGGGAATCGAGGGCCTGGAGCACCCGCTGGTCTCCCACGTCCGTGGTGCGGGTCTCCTGCTGGGTATCGTGCTCACGGAGTCCCTCGCACCCCAGGTGCAGCAGGCGGCTCAGGACGCCGGCCTCCTGGTGAACGCGCCCGCCCCCGATGTCGTACGGATCATGCCTCCGCTGGTCTTCACCGACGCCGAGGCGGACGCCTTCCTCCAGGCCCTGCCCGGGGTCCTCGACGTGGCGAACGGGCAAGGACGAACCGGAGAATGAGACGACGATGACCGACGCGCAGGAAAACCAGCACTGGGGGTCCCCCCAGGCGGAGCCTGGGGCAGGGCCGTCCGTTCCGCAGACCCGCACCGCACGCCACCGCAGGATCGTCGACATCCTCAACCGGCAGCCGGTGCGCTCGCAGAGCCAGCTCGCCAAGCTCCTCGCGGACGACGGGCTGAGCGTCACCCAGGCGACGCTCTCCCGCGACCTCGACGAGCTGGGCGCGGTGAAGATCCGCAACACCGGCGGCGAGCTGATCTACGCGGTGCCGAGCGAGGGCGGTTTCCGCACCCCGCAGGCCCCGCTCGGCGAGTCCGCGAAGGAGGAGCGCATGCGGCGCCTCTCCTCCGAACTGCTGATCTCCGCCGAGGCGTCCGCGAACCTGGTGGTCCTGCGGACCCCGCCGGGCGCCGCCCAGTTCCTCGCGTCGGCCATCGACCAGGCCGAACTCCACGCGATCCTCGGCACGATCGCGGGCGACGACACCCTGATGCTCATCAGTCGCGACCCGGCGGGCGGCCAGGCCCTCGCCGACCACCTGCTGATGCTGGCACAGAAGTAGGCCGCGGCCCGCGGGTCGACCCGCGGGCCCGGAGCGGCGACGCGGCTATGGTGCGGCCACCGGCGCTGACGTGGCCTCCGGCGTCGGCAGCGGCGGCAGGGGGAGCGGCAGCGCGGACAGCCCGTCGAGGCTGGTCGCGATGTGCTCCTTGCGGACGCAGTACGCCCTGAACTCGCCGTCCGTCTTCCGGTTGAAGTACTCGGCGTGCAGCGACCGGTCCTCCTGGTACTCCATCAGCGGGACGGCGAACCCGCAGGAGTCGCTGACCCGCCGCGCGTGCACCAGGACGATCGCCCGCGCGCTGCCCTGACCCTCCACGGCGTCCGCGGGGAACCGCGCGAACAGCTCACCCCACCGCGGGTCGTCCCGGAGCACGGCCTCCCCGGTCCCGTGCACCCGGACGACGGTCGGCGGCCCGGAGAAGGCGGTCCACATGAGGGTGATCCGACCGTTGCCCGGTTCCCGCAGATGCGCGATCGTCTCGGCGGTACTCCCGCCGAAGTCGACGTAGGCGAGGGTCAGTTCGTCAAGAACCACGAGGGTGCCGCGCCGCCCCTTGGGAGACAGGTTGACGTGCCCGTCGCCTGCGAGGGGAGCGGTGGCCGTGAAGAACACCGGCTGCTCCTCGATGAAGGCGCGGAGTCGTCCGTCGATATGTTCGTATGTCTTTCCCATGCCTCGCATTCTGCCCGCTCCGCGTCTCGCGGGGCGGGCGCGTCTCAACTCCCGCCCCGCCTCGCGCGGTCGGGGCGCCGCACGCTGCCGACGATCCCAAGCAGCCACGCGCGCGCGGACAGGGCCCGGCTCTCGTCGGCGGGCGGGGGCGGCGCGGTCGACGGGGCGGGGACGGCGACCGGGCGCGCCGGGACGGCGTGGGCCGGCGTGTGATCGGCCCAGGGGCGCAGCGCCCTCGCCGTCTCGCGCACGACCCGCGGTGAACTGTCGTCGAGCAGCGGTACGAGCCGCTGGGGGCGTACGGCGTCGAGCAGGCGCAGGCCCGCCACCGCCCCGGCCCGCACCTCGGGCCGTTCGTGTCCGATGAGCTCCCAGAGCACCGGCACGTCGACGGCCCGCTCCCCGCACTCGGCGAGGCCCACCGGAGCGTACGGGGGCACCTTGTCCGCGGTCCCGGGCCCTGCCGCACACGCCGCCCGGTAGAGCGACAGCGGCTCGGTCCCCGCCTGCCGCAGTACGTAGCGGGCGCAGGCCCGCACCAGCGCGGACCGGTCGTACAGGAACCGCTCGGCCTCACGGGCCCGGCCCGCCCGGCGCAGCCCCGTGACCCCCGCCGCCCGCACCCGGCCCTGCCGGGCGGACAGCAGGGGGGCGAGGACGGCCGGGTCGGGCGGGCCCCCGGCGGCGGCGAGCGCGGCGGTCGCGCAGAGGTCCTGGACGATCACGTCGGGGCCGCGGGCGGCGATCTCCGCGAGCCGGGTGGGGGAGAGGATCCCGCGGTCGACGGCGATCCGGTGGGCGAGCCGGCGCACGGCTCGGTCCCCGCTCCCCAGCTGCGCGGTCACCCCGGACGCGGGTCCCTCCCGCAGGGCCCGGGTCAGCGCCTCCCGCGCGCTGTCCCCGCGCAGCCGGTCCCCGGTTCGGAGAGCGACCGCGACGAGGGCGCCGAGAGCCTCGGGCGTGACCCCCGGCAGCTCCTCGCGCAGCACGGCGCGTGCCCGCTCCCGTACGGGCGCGGCCCAGTCCGAGCAGCGGATCACGACCAGAGGAAGGAGCGCGGGGGACCGGGACACGTACCGGAGGGAGGCTTCCCTGACCCGCCCGTCGGGACCGCACAGGGCGAGGGCCAGTTCCGGGGTGGTCGGAGGCTGCGCGGGGTCGCCGGACGGCCACGCGGGGGTCGCCGGGACGTCGCCGCCCCGGCGCAGGAGGGCCCGGATGTCCTCGTCGAGCGTGATCCACGCCCCCGGGTCGCCGTCGCCGCCGTCGATGGCGCGGGCGAGCCGGTGGAGGACTCCGTCGAAGGCGCTGCTCGTCATGGCCGGAGCCTAGGGCCTCTCGTCCGGAGCGGGCCGGGCGCGCCCCGACCCGCGTTGACAAAGCATACGGAGGATTGCATAGTTATGCTGTCATCGACATCTTCGCCCTCCCCGCGAAGACGGCGGTATACCCACCCTCCTGAGGAGCAGCAGCTGTGAGCAGCAACAACGGTGACGTCCGGCTCTGGGGCGGACGGTTCGCCGACGGTCCCGCCGAGGCCCTGGCGAAGCTGTCCGCGTCGGTTCACTTCGACTGGCGTCTCGCGCCCTACGACATCGCCGGTTCCCGGGCCCACGCGCGCGTGCTGCACAAGGCCGGACTGCTCACCGAGGACGAGCTGACCCGCATGCTCGCCGGCCTCGACCTCCTGGAGGCCGACGTCGCCGACGGCTCCTTCGTCGGCACCCTCGCCGACGAGGACGTCCACACCGCCCTGGAGCGGGGCCTCCTGGAGCGCCTCGGCCCGGACCTCGGCGGCAAGCTGCGCGCCGGCCGGTCCCGCAACGACCAGGTCGCCACCCTCTTCCGGATGTACCTGCGTGACCACGCCCGGATCATCGGCGGCCTCGTCGCGGACCTCCAGGACGCCCTGGTCGGCCTCGCCGAGGCGCACCCGGACGTCGCCATGCCCGGCCGTACCCACCTCCAGCACGCCCAGCCCGTGCTCTTCGCCCACCATGTCCTGGCCCACGCCCAGGCCCTGTCCCGGGACGCCGAGCGGCTGCGGCAGTGGGACACCCGGACGGCGGTCTCCCCGTACGGCTCCGGCGCCCTCGCGGGTTCCTCGCTGGGGCTCGACCCGGAGGCGGTCGCCAAGGACCTGGGCTTCGAGCGCGGCTCGGTCGGCAACTCCATCGACGGCACGGCCTCCCGTGACTTCGTCGCCGAGTTCGCCTTCATCACCGCGATGATCGGGATCAACCTCTCCCGGATCGCGGAGGAGATCATCATCTGGAACACGAAGGAGTTCTCCTTCGTGACCCTCCACGACGCCTTCTCCACCGGTTCGTCGATCATGCCGCAGAAGAAGAACCCGGACATCGCCGAGCTGGCCCGTGGCAAGTCCGGCCGCCTCATCGGCAACCTCTCCGGCCTCCTGGCGACCCTGAAGGCGCTTCCCCTCGCCTACAACCGTGACCTCCAGGAGGACAAGGAGCCGGTCTTCGACTCCTGCGACCAGCTGGAGGTCCTGCTGCCCGCCTTCACCGGCATGATGGCCACGCTCACCGTGAACCGGGAGCGCATGGAGGAGCTGGCGCCGGCCGGCTTCTCGCTCGCGACGGACATCGCCGAGTGGCTGGTCAGGCAGGGCGTGCCGTTCCGGGTGGCGCACGAGGTGGCCGGCGAGTGCGTGAAGGTGGCCGAGTCGGAGGACAAGGAGCTGGACGAGCTCACGGACGAGCAGTTCGCCAAGATCTCCGAGCACCTCACCCCGGAGGTCCGCACGGTCCTCGACGTCCCGGGCGCCCTCGCCTCCCGCGACGGCCGGGGCGGCACCGCCCCCTCGGCGGTCGCCACCCAGCTCGTCGAGGTCAAGGCGGATCTGGTCATCCAGCACGCCTGGGCCGAGGCCAAGAAGTAGGCCGTACGGCACTCACGGCGCCGCCGCCCTCCCCGCGCGAGGGCGGCGGCGCTTTTCTCTACTCCCAGGGTGAGACATTGATGTCTCACTTGGTGTACGGTTGTCTCATGTCAGTCGATCGCACCCAGGTGCTCCGCGCGGCCGCCGCCCTGCTCACCCGCAAGGCGACCGCCACCATGGACGAGGTCGCACGGGCCGCCGGGATCGGGCGGGCCACCCTGCATCGGCAGTTCGCCGGGCGGGACGCGCTGGTGCGGGCGCTCGAGGAGCTCGGGCTCCAGGAGCTGGAGGCCGCGCTCGACCGGGCAGAGCTCGACCAGGGGCCCGAGGACGAGGCCGTCCGACGCCTCGTCGGCGAGGTGGAGCCCGTCGCACCCCTGCTGTCGTTCCTCGTCACCGAGAACCAGCTCTTCGAGGGCGACCAGGTCAACGAGGGCTGGGCCCACCTCGACGCCCGGGTCTCCGCGCTGTTCCGGCGCGGGCAGGAGAACGGCGTCTTCCGCATCGATCTGACCCCCGCCTGGCTCACCGAGGCCTTCTACGGGCTCGTCGGTTCCGGCGCATGGGCCGTGCAGGACGGCCGGGTCGCCGCCAAGGACTTCCAGTACATGATCGTCGAGCTGATGCTCGGCGGAGCGCGCAGGAGCGTGGAGAAGTGACCACCAGCACCCTCAGCACCACGGACCATACCGAGGGCGTCCGCCGCCCCGGCCGGTGGCTCGCCCTGTCCGTGCTCGTCCTCGCCGTCCTCCTCGTGGCGGTCGACGCCACGGTGCTCGGACTCGCCACCCCCTTCCTCTCCGAGGACCTGAAGCCCTCGGGCTCCCAGCTGCTCTGGATCGGTGACGTCTACTCCTTCGTCATCGCCGGACTCCTCGTCTCCATGGGCAGCCTCGGCGACCGCATCGGCCGCAAGAAGCTCCTCCTTGTCGGTGCCATCGCCTTCGGCGCGGTCTCCGTCCTGAACGCCTACGCGACCAGCCCCGAGATGATGATCGTGGCCCGCGCGCTCCTCGGCGTCGCCGGCGCGACCCTGATGCCGTCCACCCTGGCGCTGATCCGCAACCTCTTCCACGACCCCCGCGAGCGCAGCCTCGCCATCGGCATCTGGGGTGCCATGGCGTCGGCCGGCGCCGCCGTCGGACCGGTCGTCGGCGGGTTCCTCCTGGAGCACTTCTGGTGGGGCTCGGTCTTCCTCATCAACCTGCCCGTCATGGCCGTCCTCGTCCTCGTCGGCGTCAAGCTGATCCCCGAGTCGAAGAACCCGAACCACGGCCCCTGGGACCTGCCCAGCGTGCTGCTCTCCCTCGTCGGCATGATCGGCCTCGTCTACGCGATCAAGGAGCTGGCCTCCCACGGCCCCTCCCTCGACGCGGGTCTCGCCGCCCTCGTCGGCGCCGGCGCCCTGACCTGGTTCGTCCGCAGACAGCTGACGCTGCCCGCGCCGCTCCTGGACATGCGCCTCTTCCGCCACCGAGGCTTCTCGGGCGCCGTCCTCGCCGACCTGCTGACCATCCTCGGCCTCTCCGGCCTGGTGTTCTTCCTGTCCCAGTTCTTCCAGCTGGTCCAGGGGCGGCAGCCGCTGGAGGCCGGACTCGCCGAACTGCCCGCCGCCGTCGGCGCGGTGACGGCCGGTCTGATCGCGGGCACCGTGGCCCGTCGTTTCTCCGTACGGTCCGTGGTGGCCGGCGGCCTCGCGGCGGTCGGCCTCTCCCTCGCCGTACTGACGACGCTCGACCAGCACACCGGCTATCCGCTGCTCGGCGCCGCCCTGCTCGTCGTCGGTGTGGGCGCCGGCTTCGCGTTCACCGTCACCGCCGACGTGATCCTCTCCAGCGTCCCGAAGGAGCAGGCCGGATCCGCCTCCGCCGTCTCCGAGACGGCGTACGAACTGGGCGCCGCGCTCGGCATCGCCGTCCTCGGCTCCATCGTGACCGGTGTCTACCGCGGCTTCGCCACCCCGGCGGGAGTCCCCTCCGACATCGCGTCCGCGTCCCACGAGTCGCTCGGCGGCGCGGTCGAGGCCTCCGGCGGCCTCGCCCCCGACACGGCGACGGCCCTGGTGTCGGCCGCGCAGGAGGCCTTCGTCGAGGGCCTGCGGATCGCGGCCGGCGTCGGCGCGGCGGTCCTCCTCGCGACGGCGGTCGCGGCCTGGTTCCTGCTCAGGGGCCAGAAGCTGGAGGACGGCGTCGAGCACTGACGCCCCGACGGACCGACGGCGTCGAGCACTGACGCCCCGACAGGGAGCCGCCGTCGCGACGCGGCTGCGCACGCCCGCCCCGCGAGTTCGACCGTGCCCCGTACAGCAAAGCTGTACGGGGCACGGTCACGCCTGTTCCGGACGGACTACGCGGCCTTCGCCTTGGTGGCGTACATGTCCACGTACTCCTGCCCCGACAGCCGCATCACCTCGGCCATCACCGAGTCCGTCACCGCCCGCAGCACGTACCGGTCGCGGTCCATCCCCTCGTACCGCGAGAACTCCATCGCCTCGCCGAAGCGGACCGTCACCCGCCCCGGACGGGGGAAGCCCGCCCCGCCCGGCTGGATCTTGTCGGTGCCGATCATCGCGAACGGCACCACCGGCGCCCCGGTCATCAGGGTGAGCCGCGCGATGCCCGTACGGCCGCGGTAGAGCCGGCCGTCGGGGGAGCGGGTGCCCTCCGGGTAGATCGAGAAGACGTTGCCCTCATCGAGGACCCGACGCCCGGTCATCAGCGCCGCGACACCGCCACGGCCGCCGTCCCGGTCCACCGGGATCATGCCGACGCTGGTGAAGAACCAGGCCATCGCCCGGCCCTTGACGCCCTTGCCCGTCACGTACTCGTCCTTGCCGATGAAGTAGACCGGACGGTCCAGGCAGATCGGCATGATCATCGAGTCGATGAAGGTCAGGTGGTTCCCCGCGAGGATGACGGGCCCGGTGCCCGGAATGTTCTCGACGCCCTCCACGCGGGGGCGGAACATCAGGCGCATGACCGGCCCGAGCACTGCCTTGATGATCGCGAGACGGGACAACGGTTCCTCCGGTGGGATGCGGGTCAGTCGAGCTGACGGTGCAGCTGGCGACGATACTCGCGGGTCACCTCCGCGCGCACATCGGGTTCACCGAGTGGATACGCAGTGTTGACGTGTGTTTCCGCCATGTTCGGCCGAGGTCTGCCGGATGGAGGGGGTTGGTGCCTAGCGTCGTGGGCACCCGTCGACACGTACGGGACATGACACAGGAGGACACCTCATGACCCAGGGCGAACGCCGGATCCCGGCCAGGCGCACGGTTCTCGGAGCGGCGGGCGCCACCGTCCTCGGCACCTCCGCGGCCCTCGCGGCCGGCACGGGCGCGGCGCAGGCCGCCGGGGCGGGCCGCACCCCCGGCCACGGCCGCGGCTACCGTTCCCTCCCCGTCCCCACCGTCATCGCGCACCGCGGCGCCAGCGGCTACCGCCCCGAGCACACCCTCGGCTCCTACCGGCTGGCTCTCGACCTCGGCGCCCACGTCATCGAGCAGGACCTCGTCCCCACCAAGGACGGGCACCTCGTCTGCCGCCACGAGAACGACATCACCGGCACCACCGACGTCGCCGACCATCCCGAGTTCGCGTCCCGCAGGACCACCAAGAGCGTCGACGGCACCTCGTACACCGGCTGGTTCACCGAGGACTTCACGCTGGCCGAGCTCAAGACCCTGCGGGCCAAGGAGCGCATCCCGGGCACCCGCCAGGAGAACACCCTGTACGACGGCCGCTGGACCGTGCCCACCTTCGAGGAGGTGCTGCGCTGGGCCGAGGACGAGGGCCGCCGCCGGGGCCGCGAGATCTGGCTCCACGTCGAGACCAAGCACCCCACCTACTTCCGCTCCCTCGGCCTCGGCCTGGAGGAGCGCCTCGCCAAGCTCCTTCGCCGGTACGGGCGTCACCGCGCGAACTCCCCGGTCTTCCTCCAGTCCTTCGAGCCGAGCAGCGTCCAGCGACTGGCGAAGCTGGTGGACTCACCCGGCGTGGTCCTGCTCTCCGGCGCCACCAGCCGCCCCTGGGACTTCGTCCAGGCCGGGGACCCGCGCACGGTGGCCGACCTGGTCACCCCCCAGGGCCTGCGCTGGATCGCCTCGTACGCGAAGGGCATCGGTCCGACGCTCGACCTGGTGATCCCCAGGGACGCCAGCGGCCGCCTCGGCGACCCGACCACCCTGGTCCGCGACGCGCACGCGGAGGGTCTGATCCTCCACCCGTACACCCATCGCAACGAGAACGCCTTCCTGCCCGCGGACTTCCGCCGGGGCACGGACCCGGCGGCGTACGGCGACTCCTTCGGGGCCCTCAAGCGGTACCTGGCGACGGGGATCGACGGGATCTTCTCCGACAACCCGGACACCGCGCTGCTCGGTGCGGCGGACCACACGGCCCGCGACTGACTCGTGTACGCGTGCGGGCCCGGCGACCGGGCCCGCACGACCTCCTCCCGGGTGGTTTACGCCCCGCGCCGCAACCACGCCCGCGTACCCCGGCATCGTGCCGGACATGACCACCCCCGAGACCCACCCCGAGACCCGAACTGAGCGACACCCCGAGACCCACCGCGCGACCCACCCCCAGCCGCACGCCGACACCGCTCCCGTCGCGGACACGGACCCCGCCCCCGGGCTCCTCGCCGCGCTCGCCCCGCTGCTCGCCGCCGAGTCGGACGCCGAGGCGTCAGCGGCTGGTGTCGAACCGAGCGACCTCGAACAGGCCGTCTGGCTCCGCCTCCTGGAGCGGCTCCAGGCGACCGGGACCGCCCCCGAACGCCCCGCCGAATGGCTGCGCCGGGCCGTCCGCGCCGAGGCCCGCCGCGCCCGCAGGACCCGCGACCGCGAGCGCCCCTACCGCGACGAGCCCGCCCACGATCCCGGCGGCTCCGGTCCCCAGGGCTCCCCGGAGCACTCCCTCCTCGACGCGGAGGGGCGCCGTACGCTCCGCGCCGCCGTCACCCGGACGCCCGGCCGGTGCCCCCGGGTGCTGACGGCGATGCTCGCCCCCGAGGACCTCACCTACCGGGAAATCGCAGGAGAGTTGGGTATCTCACAGGGCAGTCTGGGGCCGATGCGTTCCCGTTGCCTGGGATGCCTGCGCAGAATGCTGGCGGCAGAGGTTCCCGCCCCCGGCCGAAAGGGAAGGGTGCGGTAAACCGATGATCGACAGATGAGCGGGAGGCGTGCACACATGGGCCTGAGCGTGACCATCTCGGCAGCGGACGCGCGGGACGCGGAGCACATCCTGAAGCTGCAGTACCTCTGCTACCAGAGCGAGGCGGAGCTGTACGGGGACTGGTCCATCGAGCCGCTCACCCAGTCGCTCGACGAGCTGCGCGCCGAACTGGACGAGGGGTACGGCCTGGTGGCCCGGCTCGGTGACGAGGTCGTCGCCTCCGTGCGGGCCCGCCTCGACGAGGACGGCACGGTACGGATCGCCAAGCTGATCGTCCACCCGCGCATGCGGCGGCACGGACTCGGCGGGCGGCTCCTCGACGGCATCGAGCGCCGCTTCGCGGCCGGCGCCGACGCCACCGCACGGCCGGAACCGTCCGCCAAGCGCTTCCAGCTCTTCACGGGCCACCGCAGCGAGGGCAATCTGCGGCTCTACCGCAGCAAGGGGTACGCGCAGGTCGCCACCCGCGAGGTCGGCCCCAGGCTGACCCTGGTGACCCTGGAGAAGGCGGCCTGACTCAGGCGGTCGTGAGCGCGCGCGACCGGCGCAGCCACCAGATCCCCGTCAGCGGGAGCAGCACCGGGATGAAGAGGTACCCGTAGCCGTAGTCCGACCAGACCGTCGCGTCCGGGAAGGCGGACGGCTCGACCAGCGTCCAGGTCCCGACGATCAGTACGCCCGCGAGCTCGGCGGCGCAGCACACCAGCGCCGCCCTGCGGGCCGTCTCCCCACCGCGTACCAGCGTGTAGGTGATGAAGGCGTAGACGACGGCCGCGACCGCCGACAGGGCGTACGCGAGCGGCGCACGGTCGAACTCCGTGGCGATCTGGTAGATCGAGCGGGAGACCGCGCCGACCGACATCACGCCGTACAGCCAGACGAGCAGGATGCCCGGGCCCGTGACGAGGCGGGTCCTCGTGCCCGGTGCCGCCTTCTCCTGGGTCGCGGTCATGGTCAGCCCACCGTCCAGATGTCGTGGAGTCGCACTTCGAGCACGGCCAGGACGACCGCGCCGGCGGCCACCGTGGCCGAACCCCACCGGCTGCGCTCGGCGAGCGACATGAAGCCGGCGATGGGCACCGCGCACAGCGCCCCGAGCAGATAGGCGACGAAGATCGTCGCGCCCTCCTCGGCCTTCTCGCCGCGCGCCAGCTGCACGATCCCGACGACCAGCTGGACCAGGACGAGGAAGGTCACCACGGCCATGCCGATGAAGTGCCAGTCCTTGGTCGGCTGGTCGCGGAGGGCGGCGAAGCCGCACCAGGCGGCGAGGGCGAGCGCGGCCGCGGAGACCGCGACCGTCAGGACGTCAAGCATGCGCCCGAGGGTATTACGGTCGACGGGGCCGGATGCGCTCACCCCCTGGCGGCACCGGGCGACCGGACCGTGGCCTCGGCCACACCCTCGCCCGCGGGGCCCCGAACTGTCCGCATGGCGTGTCGGTCACGTCCGCTATTCGGACAGCTCCCTTTCGTTCGCGACTGCGCATGCTTTACTTGCAGACATGACCACGACGAGCAGCCGCACCCTTGCGACCGAGGCGATCACGACGCCCGGTGCTCGTTGTATGTGTCGAATGTGCGCCTTCTGAGGGCCCCCGCCTGAGTCCCGCGCCCCGAAGCGAGACCCCGACGGCCGTGCCGTTCCCCCCGCCGACAGGCGGCGGAACGTGCCCGCCCCCGCGCACCGCCGACGACCGGCCACCCGCCGGACCGGCCCCGTGCGCCTGACTGTCCGAAGACGAATGCCCCGTGCGTGACGGACCCCGCGTCGCGCACTCGACAGTGACGGAAACCCCTGTGATCACCACTTCGGGCCTGACCAAGGTCTACGAGTCGCGCGGCCGGAAGGTCACCGCTCTGGACGGCGTCGACCTCCACGTCCGCGAGGGCGAGGTGTTCGGCGTGATCGGCCAGAGCGGCGCCGGCAAGTCCTCACTCATCCGCTGCGTCAACCTCCTGGAGCGCCCCACCTCCGGCACGGTGACCGTCGACGGCGTCGACCTCACCGCCCTGGCCGGGAGGAGCCGCCGCGCGGGCAAGGACCTGCGCCGGGCGCGCAGCAGCATCGGCATGGTCTTCCAGCACTTCAACCTGCTGTCCTCCCGCACGGTCAAGGACAACATCGAACTCCCCCTGGAGATCCTCGGTCTCTCCGGCGCCGAGCGCTCCCGCCGCGCCCTCGAACTCCTCGACCTGGTCGGTCTCGCCGACAAGGCCAAGGTCTTCCCCGGCCAGCTCTCCGGCGGCCAGAAGCAGCGCGTCGGCATCGCCCGCGCCCTCGCCGGCAAGCCCAAGGTCCTCCTCTCCGACGAGGCCACCAGCGCCCTCGACCCGGAGACCACCCGCTCCATCCTCCAGCTGCTCCGCGACCTCAACCAGCAGCTCGGCCTGACCGTCCTGCTCATCACGCACGAGATGGACGTCGTGAAGACGATCTGCGACTCCGCCGCGCTGATGCAGCACGGCCGCGTCGTCGAGTCCGGCACCGTCGCCGAACTGCTCGCCACTCCCGGCTCCCAGCTGGCGGCCGAACTCTTCCCGGTCAGCGGCGCCCCCACGGGCCCCGACCGCACGGTCGTCGACGTCACCTTCCACGGCGAGTCCGCGACCCGGCCCGTCATCTCGCAGCTCTCCCGCACGTACAACATCGACATCTCGATCCTCGGTGCCGCGATGGACACCGTCGGCGGCCGGCAGATCGGACGGATGCGGATCGAGCTGCCCGGACGGTACGAGGAGAACGTCGTCCCGATCGGCTTCCTGCGCGAGCAGGGCCTGCAGATCGAGGTCGTGGAAGAGGACGCGGCGGCGGCCGTCACCGCGCCCGTACTGGTCGAGGAAGGTGCCAAGTGACCTGGTCCGAGATGCAGCCCCTGCTGGAGCAGGGCACTGTCGACACGCTCTACATGGTCCTCTGGGCGACCGTCGTCACCGTGCTCGGCGGCCTGCCGCTCGGCATCCTCCTCGTCCTCACGGACAAGGGCGGACTGCTGCAGAACCTGCCGGTGAACAAGATCGTCGGTGCGATCGTGAACGTGGGGCGTTCGCTACCCTTCATCATCCTGCTCATCGCCCTGATCCCCTTCACCACCGCCGTCGTCGGCACCTTCATCGGCCCGACCGCGATGATCGTGCCGCTCGCCATCGGGGCCATCCCCTTCTTCGCGCGTCTCGTCGAGACGTCGATCCGCGAGGTCGACCACGGACTCGTCGAAGCCGTCCAGGCCATGGGCGGCGGCATCCCCACCATCGTCCGCAAGGTGCTGCTGCCGCAGGCCCTTCCCTCCCTGGTGTCGGGCGTCACCACCACGGTCATCGTCCTCATCGGCTACTCCGCGATGGCCGGCGCGGTCGGCGGCGAGGGCCTCGGCTCCAAGGCCGTCACCTACGGATACCAGCGCTTCGACACCACCTTCATGCTGGTCACCGTCGTCGTCCTGGTCCTGATCGTGACCGTCGTCCAGCTCATCGGCGACGGAGTCGTCCGACTCCTCGCCCGCCGGGGCCGTACCGCGTAACGGTCCCCGGCCACCTCAGACTTCGTCCTTCGAAGAACAGCCCGGACTTGTTGTCCAGGCGACCACCGCACCACCGGAAAGAGGCACTCTTCGTGCGTAGGAACATCAAGCTCACCGCCGGTATCGCCGCCACCGCCGCCCTCGCCCTCGGGCTGAGCGCCTGCGGAACCTCCTCGGACCCGTCCTCCTCCAAGGACACGGCCGGCGACGCCGACAAGCCCCTCGTCGTCGCCGCGTCCCCGACGCCGCACGCCGACATCCTCAACTACGTCAAGGACAACCTGGCGGAGAAGGCCGGCCTGAAGCTGGAGGTGAAGGAGTTCACGGACTACATCCTGCCGAACACCGCCACCCAGTCCGGCCAGGTCGACGCCAACTTCTTCCAGCACAAGCCGTACCTCGACGACTTCAACCAGAAGAACAAGACCACCCTCGTCCCCGTGGTCAACGTCCACCTGGAGCCGCTGGGCCTCTACTCCAAGAGCCTCACGTCGGTGAAGGACATCAAGGCCGGCCAGACCGTCGCCGTCCCCAACGACACCACCAACGGCGGCCGCGCCCTCCAGCTGCTCGCCGAGAACGGCCTGATCACCATCAAGCCGGGCGTCGGCACCAACGCCAAGCTCTCCGACATCACCGACAAGAAGGGCCTGGAGTTCAAGGAGCTGGAGGCCGCCACCGTGCCCCGCGCCCTGAACGACGTGGACGCCGCCGTCATCAACGGCAACTACGCCATCGAGGCCAAGCTGTCCCCGGCGAAGGACGCCCTCGTCCTGGAGAAGGCGGAAGGCAACCCGTACGCCAACTTCCTCGCCGTCAAGGAGGGCAACGAGAAGGACGCCCGCGTGCGGAAGCTCGCGCAGCTCCTCAACTCGCCCGAGGTGAAGAAGTACATCGAGGACACCTACAAGGGCTCCATCGTCCCGGCCTTCGGCGCCGTCAAGTAGGCTCCGGCGTCCGAGGGGCCGTCAGACCGGTTCCCCCGTACAGTCCTTGGACAGAAGGCCCCCGCACCCCGTCCGGTGCGCGGGGCCTTCGCCACACCCCCGAACGAGCACCCACCCGGCCATGCGCACCGGCGGGCACATGCTGCATGCTGTGCGTTCACGGTCGATTCGGACGGTCCACGGCATGGAGCTGCGCATGACTACCACCTTTCCGGACATCTCCATCAACACGGACCGGTTGGTGCTGCGCGCGCTCGACGAGGGCGACATCCCCGCTCTCACCGCCATGATGAACGACGAACTGGTGGGCGCCTGGACGGCGGTGCCCCAGCCGTTCACCGAGGCCGCCGCCCGGACCTGGATCACCGAGTACGCCCCCGCCGAACGAGCCGCGGGCCGGGGCATCGACCTCGCCGTCACCGAGTTCCTCACCCAACGCCTGGTCGGCGTCATCCAGCTGGGAAACACCGACTGGCGCGTCCGCTCCACCGAACTCTCGTACATCGTCGCCCCCTGGGCCCGAGGCGAGGGTTACGCCTCCGAGGCCTCGCTCGCGACCGCGCAATGGCTCTTCGGCGACCAGGGGTTCGAGCGCCTGGAGCTGCGCACCGCGGCCGACAACACCGCCTCCCAGCAGGTCGCCCAGAAGATCGGCTGCATCAGCGAGGGCGTCCTGCGCAACGCCTGCATAGCCCGCACCCGCACCGAGGACGGCGACTGGACCGAACTGCGCACCGACTTCATCGTGTGGGGGCTCCTCCCCGAGGACCTCGACGGTGTCGCCGACCAGATGGCCGAGGCCGGATACTCCTCGTACACCGACTGGAGCTGAGCCCGCAAAGCCCACCCGGGGTACGCTCGGCACGCCCCCGACCTGCGACGACACCAGGAGACACACGACGATGGCCGACCGCGTCACGGTGATCGGCTGGGACGGTTCACCCCTCACCGAGGCGGCCAGGTCCGCGCTCTCCGCCGCCACCCTGGTGGCCGGAGCCGCCCACCACCTGGCACTGCCCGAGGTGCCGCCCGGAGCCGAACGCGTCCGTCTCGGCAGCGTCGACCTCGCCGCCCGCCGGATCGCCGGCCACCGCGGCACCGCGGTCGTCCTCGCCGACGGCGACCCCGGCTTCTTCGGTGTCGTCCGCGCCCTGCGCGCGCCCGAGCACGGCCTGGAGGTCGAGGTCGTCCCCGCCGTCTCCTCCGTCGCCGCCGCCTTCGCGCGGGCCGGAATGCCCTGGGAGGACGCCCGGATCGTCGTCGCCCAGCAGCGCACCCTGCGCCGCGCCGTCAACGTCTGCCGCGCCCACCCCAAGGTCGCCGTGCTCACCTCGCCCGGCGCGGGACCGGCCGAGCTCGCCCTCCTCCTCGACGGCGTCCACCGCACCTTCGTGGTCTGCGAGGAACTCGGCACCGCCCGCGAACAGGTCTCCGTCCTCACCTCCGACAAGGCCGCCGACCACACCTGGCGCGACCCGAACGTCGTCCTCGTCATCGGCGGCGCCGGCAGCACGGGTGCCCCTCCCACCGCCCCCTGGCTGATGGGCCAGGACCCGACCGCGCCTCCCGTGCGCGGCTGGGGCCTGCCCACGCAGGAGTACGACCCCCAGGCGTACGACCCCGGTGCCCCCGCCCCGGCACGCACCCGCGCGGGCGAGGACCCGTCCCTGCGGGCCGCCCAGCTCGCCCGGCTCGGCCCCCGTGTCGGGGACCTCGTCTGGGACATCGGCTGCGCCGGCGGCGCCTTCGCCGTCGAGGCCTCCCGTTTCGGCGCCGCCGTCATCGCCGTGGACCTCGACCCGGCGGCCTGCGCCCGCACCGAGCAGACCGCCCGCCGCCACGGCGTACACCTCCAGACCGTCCCGGGACGCGCCCCGCACGTCCTGGAGAGCCTGCCCGAAC
This sequence comes from Streptomyces sp. NPDC058671, assembly GCF_042716475.1. NCBI lineage: Bacteria > Bacillati > Actinomycetota > Actinomycetes > Kitasatosporales > Streptomycetaceae > Streptomyces > Streptomyces sp. NPDC058671. The sequence continues at coordinate 134,687 of NZ_JBHXSA010000015.1, forward strand.
CCGATGTCGTACGGATCGCGGCAGGCGGGGTGCCCGTCGTCACCGCCTGCACCGACCGGCGGCCGGAACGGATCGTCGCCCACGCCTCCACCCGCGACGAGGCCGAGGCGATCGGCGCAGCCCTCGCCGACGGCGGCTACACCGTGGAGAGCCTCCTCCTCCAGACCGTCGGACTCGACCCGGACGACTGGTCGGAACGAGAGCGTTCGGTCGTCTTCCTGCTGTCCGGCCGCAGGGCCGACGCCCCCACCCGTGACGGTGCCGCCCCGCAGGCCAGGTAGGCTGGCCGATTGTTGTACCGCATCCGGATGTTCGGCGTTCCGTTCGCCAATGTCCCGAACACGTGGCCGCTTTGCGCCGCCGACGCGGTACGCGACAAGGGGGGACCGCGCGACGTGGCGCAGTCCACAGCGCACCGTGGCGAATCTCCCTGCCACGACGGCCGGGGGCGGCGACAATGGTGAGTGCCCGCGCGTCCTTCGTGCCGCGCGGCGCGTGCGCTCGTTCTTGTCGACGGGCGCAGGTCTGAAGGAAGCACAAGCGATGGGCGAGGGGTACGCATGACGGACACCGGCCAGGTCCCGGGCGAGGGGCTGCCGGAGAACGCAGGCATGGTCGAGCAGCCGGGCATCCCCGCACCGGGCGCGTACACCTTCCTGGACCCCTCCGAGCACACCACCGAGGACGACGACCTGCTGCTCATGCCGGGCGCCCAGGGCGCGTGGAGCGAGCATCCGCCGGGCGTCCCGCCCGCGCCGCCGGTCGCCGTGCCGCCGCCGGCCCCCCTCGTCCCGAACCAGTCGGCGCCGCACCCGACGGCCCCCGACGCGCAGACGCCGGGGGGTGACCCGCTGACCGACCCCCTGCCGGACCCGCTCACGGCCCCGCTGGACGCCGTCGCCCTCGGCGACATGCTGACGGCCCCGCAGAACCAGACCCCGCCGCAGGGCGTCCCGCTCGCCGCCGCGACGGGCACCCCGGCGCACGGCGTGCCGATGGACCAGCCGGCCGGCACCCCGGCGCACGGCGTCCCGACGGACCAGCTGACCGGCACCCCCGCGCACGGCGTCCCGCTGGACCAGCTGACGGGCACTCCGGCGCACGGTGTCCCGACGGACCAGCTGACGGGCACTCCGGCGCACGGTGTCCCGACGGACCAGTCGACCGGCACCCCCGCGCACGGCGTGCCCTCTGCCCCGCAGGAGCAGGCCGCCACCGACCACGGCTACCAGCCCGGCATCCTCGACACCGGCGCCCACGAGGCGGCCGGCCGCGACTCCGGCTCCGTGGACCTCGGCGGCGTACGGATGCCCCCGCCCGCCACCGCCCCGGCCCCCCAGCCCGCGCGCCGCCCGCTGCACCTGGGCCCGCCCGTGCCCGAGGCCGGCGGCGTCGTGCTCTCGCTGGCCGACCGCGGCCCCGCAGCCGCGCCCGCCCCGGCCCCGCAGCCCGCGCCGGCCCCGACACCCGCCCCCGAGACCCTGGTGGCCACCGGCCCCGCGCCGATGCCGGTGAGGAACCCGGGCCCGCCGACCACGGGGCCCGAGTACTTCGACATCGCGCAGGACCAGCAGCTCGCCCCGCAGGGCGCAGAGCCGTGGGCCGCGCAGCCGCAGGAGCCCGTGGCTCCGGGGACCGACGCCCCCGCAGAAACGGTCGTCCCGGGGACCGGCCAGTTCGTCCAGGTCGAGGGCAGCGTCCCGACGACCCCGCACCTGGCTCCGACCCCGGCGCCCGAGCCGACCCCCGCCCCCCAGCCGGAGGAGCCCTCCGAGCCCGTCGCGCCCGCCGTGGCCGAGGCGCCCGCCCCCGAGGCCCCGGTCGAGCGGGCCGACCCCCAGGTGACGGTCCCCGCCCCCCGCGAGGCCGAGCCCGAGCCGGTGGTCGCCGAGGAACCGGCCGCCCCGGTGGCGGAGGAGCCCGAGGCCGAGCAGGCCCCGGAGACCGAGGCGCAGCCCGTCGCCGCCCTCGCGGAGGAGCAGGCTCCGGAGGAGACCCCCGTGGAGGCGGTCGCCGACGAGATCCCGTTCGCCCCGCAGGACGCCGCCCCCGAGGTCACGTCCGAGCCGGTCTCCGAAGCCGCGACCACGGAGTCGCCGGCCACCGAGCCGCCGTCCACCGACGAAACCCCCGCCCCCACCTCCGCGGAGACACTCCCCGAGGCCACGGAAGCCCTCACGGACGCTCCCGAGGCACTCACCCAGGAGGAGCCGGAGGCCCCGGCCCCCCACGCCCTCCCTGAGGCCGCCGCTCCCGAGGCACTCCCGCAGGAGGAGCCGGAAGCACTCGCGCACGAGGCCACGGCTCCCGAGGCGCTCGCCGACACCGCCGCTCCCGAGCCGCTCCCGCAGGAGACCGCGGCCCCCGAAGCCGCTCCGGCCGAGGAGACCGCCGCGCCCGCGGACGACGGGGAAGTCCTCAGCCCCACCGTGGAGTCGGCCCCCGCGCCCGGCTACGACGACGCCGAGCGCGAGGCCGTCCTGCGCGTGATGCGCGAGCGCCGCGACATCCGCAACGGCTTCCGCTCCGACCCCATCCCGCACGAGGTGCTGCTCCGCGTCCTGGAGGCCGCCCACACGGCCCCGAGCGTCGGCCACTCGCAGCCCTGGGACTTCGTCGTCATCCGCTCCGCCGAGACCCGGCAGACGATGCACGAGCTGGCCCAGCGGCAGCGCGAGGCGTACGCCAGGTCCCTCCCGAAGGCCCGCGCGAAGCAGTTCAAGGAACTGAAGATCGAGGCGATCCTCGACACTCCGGTCAACATCGTGGTGACCGCCGACCCCACCCGGGGCGGCCGCCACACCCTGGGCCGCTACACACAGCCGCAGATGGCCCCGTACTCCTCGGCGCTCGCCGTCGAGAACCTCTGGCTCGCCGCCCGCGCCGAGGGCCTCGGCGTCGGCTGGGTCAGCTTCTTCGACGAGCGGGAGATGGTCCGCACCCTCGGCCTGCCCGAGCACCTCGAAGTGGTCGCGTACCTCTGCGTGGGATACGTCGACGAGTTCCCCGCGGAGCCCGAGCTGATGCAGGCGGGCTGGTCCAAGCGCCGCCCGCTGGCCTGGGTGGTCCACGAGGAGACGTACGGCCGCCGTGCCCTGCCCGGCGAGGAGCCGCACGACCTGCTCCAGGAGACCGTCGCCAACATCCGCCCCCTGGACGCCAAGGCGCTCGGCGAGGCCTGGGAGCGCCAGAAGCGCATGACCAAGCCCGCCGGGGCGCTGGGCATGCTGGAGATCATCTCCGCGCAGCTCTCCGGTCTCTCCCGGATCTGCCCGCCGCCGATCCCGGAGCCCGCGGCCGTCGCGATCTTCGCGGGTGACCACGGTGTCCACGCCCAGGGCGTCACCCCCTGGCCGCAGGAGGTCACCGGTCAGATGGTGGCGAACTTCCTGGGCGGGGGAGCGGTCTGCAACGCCTTCGCGAACCAGGTCGGCGCCGAGGTCTGCGTCATCGACGTGGGCGTCGCCTCCGAACTCCCGGCCACCCCGGGCCTCCTTCCGCGCAAGGTCCGCCCCGGCACCGGCGACTTCACCACGGGACTCGCGATGACCCGTGACGAGGTCCTTGCCGCGATCGAGGTCGGCATCGAGACGGCCAGGGACCTGGTAGCCGCCGGCAACAAGGCGCTTCTCACCGGCGAGATGGGCATCGCGAACACGACCGCGTCCGCCGCCCTGATCTCCGTCTACACCGGAGTGGACCCGACCGAGGTCACCGGCCGGGGCACGGGCATCAACGACGAGACCCACGCCCGCAAGGTGGACGTGGTCCGCCGTGCCCTCGACCTCCACAACCCGGACCCGGCGGACCCGATCGGCGTCCTGTCGGCTGTCGGCGGCCTGGAGCACGCGGCCCTGGTCGGCCTGATCCTGGGCGCGGCCTCCCTGCGTACGCCGGTCATCCTCGACGGGGTGTCCACCGGTGCGGCGGCGCTCGTGGCCCGGGCCATCGCGCCCGAGGCGCTGGCGGCCTGCATCGCGGGCCACCGCAGCGCCGAGCCGGGCCATGTGGCCGCGCTCAACAAGCTGGGCCTGCGCCCCCTGGTCGACCTGGACCTCCGCCTCGGCGAGGGCACGGGCGCGCTGCTCGCCCTCCCGCTGGTGCAGAGCGCGGCCCGCGCGATGCACGAGGTGGCCACGTTCGACTCGGCGGGCGTCACCGAGAAGTAGGACGAGGGACGCGTCCCCCACCCGGCACGGGCATGGGGGACGCGCAGGGACCGTGCGCGGGACGCGAAGCGTGATGTGTGGCGCCCCCTGAGGGGCCACCGCTCGAGGCCCCGCGTGCCCTACATCATGCAGTCCCGGAGCGCCCCCCACGTCACGAACCGACCACGGGGGAGATCCGTCACAGCCTGATGCGCCCCGGCCACCGATATCGTGGTCCCGGGCGTCAGCCACACGCCCCACCAGCCGCTTCACCGCAGCAGCGGCCAGCCCCCGCACTCCGAGGAGCCGCTCACCCATGGCCGACAACGCCGACCACCCCGCCTACCCCGTCGGCCTGCGCCTGGCAGGCCGCCGTGTCGTCGTCCTGGGCGGCGGCCAGGTCGCCCAGCGCCGGCTGCCCGCCCTGATCGCCGCGGGCGCCGACATCACTCTGATCTCCCCGTCCGCGACCCCCTCCGTGGAGGCCATGGCCGAGGCCGGCGAGATCACCTGGACGAGGCGGCGGTACGAGGACGGTGACCTCGCCGACGCCTGGTACGCCCTGGTCGCCACCACGGACCCGACGGCGAACGCCGCCGCGTCCGCCGAGGCCGAGCGCACCAGGACCTGGTGCGTGCGCGCCGACGACGCCGAGGCGGCCACCGCCTGGACCCCGGCGACCGGCCGCGACGCGGGCGTCACGGTCGCCGTGCTCACCGGCCATGACCCCCGCCGCTCCGCCGCCGTCCGCGACGCGATCGTCGAGGGCCTCCGCGACGGTTCGATCGCCGCTCCCGCGCACCGCTCCCGTACCCCCTTCGTCGCGCTGGTGGGCGGCGGCCCCGGCGACCCGGACCTGATCACGGTGCGCGGCCGCCGGCTGCTCGCCGAGGCGGACGTGGTCATCGCGGACCGGCTCGGCCCCCGCGACCTCCTGGACGAGCTGCCCCCGCACGTCGAGGTGATCGACGCGGCGAAGATCCCGTACGGCCGGTTCATGGCCCAGGAGGCCATCAACAACGCGCTGATCGAGCACGCGAAGGCGGGCAGGTCGGTCGTACGGCTCAAGGGCGGCGACCCGTTCGTCTTCGGCCGCGGCATGGAGGAGGCGCAGGCGCTCGCCGCGGAGGGGATCGCCTGCACGGTGGTCCCGGGCATCTCCAGCTCGATCTCGGTGCCCGGCGCGGCCGGCATCCCGGTCACGCACCGCGGGGTGGCCCACGAGTTCACGGTCGTCAGCGGGCACGTCGCCCCCGACGACCCGCGCTCCCTCGTCGACTGGGCGTCGCTCGCGAAGCTCACCGGGACCCTCGTCGTCCTCATGGGCGTCGACAAGATCGGGAAGATCGCCGAGGCGCTCATCGCCCACGGCAAGAATCCGGAGACGCCGCTCGCCCTCGTCCAGGAAGGCACCACGGCGTCCCAGCGCCGTGTGGACGCCACCCTCGCGACGGTCGCGGAGACCGTGAAGGCGCGGGAGGTCCGCCCGCCGGCCGTCATCGTCATCGGCGACGTGGTGGCCGAAGGCCCCGACCGCCCGGTGAGGTGACCGGACACGGCAACCGACCGGGCCGGCAGGCCCGGTGACCAGGGGTGACCGAACCCCCTCGCACACATTGGCACCACATCCCGGACAAGGCAGTGACCACGTGGCCGAACTCATCACGATCGACGACCCCGACGACCCGCGCCTGAGCGACTACACCGGCCTGACCGACGTCGAGCTGCGCCGCAGACGCGAACCGGCCGAGGGCCTGTTCATCGCCGAGGGCGAGAAGGTCATCCGCCGGGCCGGGCAGGCCGGGTACGAGATGCGGTCGATGCTGCTCACCGCCAAGTGGGTCGATGCCATGCGGGACGTCATCGACGAGGTCCCGGCGCCGGTGTACGCGATCCAGCCGGACCTCGCGGAGCGCGTCACCGGCTACCACGTGCACCGGGGCGCCCTCGCCTCCATGCAGCGCAAGCCGCTCCCGGACGCGGTCGAACTGCTCGTGGACGCCCGCCGGGTGGTCGTCATGGAGTCGGTCAACGACCACACCAACATCGGTGCGATCTTCCGCAGCGCCGCTGCCCTCGGCATGGACGCGGTGCTGCTCTCCCCGGACTGCGCGGACCCCCTGTACCGGCGGTCGGTGAAGGTGTCGATGGGCGCGGTGTTCTCCGTCCCGTACGCCCGCCTCGACACCTGGCCGCGCGGTCTCGACGCCGTACGGGAGGCGGGCTTCAAGCTGCTGGCGCTCACCCCGGCCGAGAAGGCGACCTCGATCGACGAGGCCGCCCCGCACCGCCTGGAGCGGGTGGCCCTGATGCTGGGGGCGGAGGGCGACGGCCTGTCGGCGCAGGCCCTGCGCGCCGCCGACGAGTGGGTGCGCATCCCGATGGCCCACGGCGTGGACTCGCTGAACGTGGGAGCGGCGGCGGCGGTCGCGTTCTACGCGGTGGCGACGGGCCGCCCGGAGTCCTGACCGGCGATGCTCCGGTCCCAGTCCGGCGTCCCTAACCCTGCAGGGCCTGGGCGGCGGCGATGCCCAGGGCCACCACCAGGGTCACGACCACGAAGACGAAGAGCCGCTGGCGCAGCAGCCGGGGGTTGGCGGGGCGGCGCCCCGTCGAGGTCGTACGGGCACCCGGCCGTGTCGCGGGACGCCCCCCGGTCCGGGGTCCGCCGGACGGCCGGGACGACGGCCCTGGCCCGCGCCCCTTGCCACGCTCGGCGCCCCGCTCCTGGCCGCGCTCGGTTCCCCGCTCCGGTCCACGACCGGGCACGTCCCGGTCGGTGTACCGCTCGGTCGGCCGTACGGCGTTACGCTCCTCGGCCCGCTCCCGCTGGACCGGCGGACGGGAGGCCGGCAGGCCCTGAGCCTCGCGCGCCGCGATCTCCTTGAGCCGCATCGACAGCTGGAGGGTGCTGGGACGGTCCTCGGGGTCCTTCGCGAGACAGGCCCGGAGCAGCGGTGCGAGCGCGTCCGGCACCCCGTGCAGCTGCGGCTCCTCGTGCACCACCCGGTAGAGCATGACCTCGGAACTGCCGTGCCCGAAGGGGGAGTCGGCCATCGCGGCGTACGCCAGGGTCGCCCCGAGCGAGAACACGTCGGTGGCGGGGGTGACCGCCGCTCCGCGTACCTGCTCGGGTGCGAGGAAGCCGGGCGAGCCGACGGCCGTGCCCACGTGGGTCAGCGTGCTGGCGCCGGTGGCCCAGGCGATGCCGAAGTCGATGATGCGGGGGCCCTTGGGGGAGAGCAGGATGTTCGACGGCTTGAGGTCCCGGTGCACGACCCCGGCCTCATGGACGGCGACGAGGCCCTCCGAGAGGGCCGCCCCGATCGTGGCGACGTCGGCGGCGCGCAGCGCGCCCTCCTCGGCGACCCGGTCGTGCAGCGACGGACCGGGCACGTACTGGGTGGCGAACCAGGGGCGCTCGGCCTCCAGATCGGCGGCGACGAGCCGGGCCGTGCAGCCGCCGCGGATACGCCGGGCCGCCGACACCTCGCGGGCGAACCGCGACCGGAACTCCTGGTCCTCGGCGAGGTCAGGCCGGATCACCTTCAGGGCCACCCGCTGACCGCGCCGGTCGGACCCCAGGTACACGACGCCCATCCCGCCGGCCCCCAGCCTGCGGTGGAGCCGGAACGACCCGACGATCCGCGGATCCTCGCGCCGGAGCCGCATCATCGCCATGTCCGTCCCCTCGTCCGTTCGACGTGGCACAGCTTACGTAGTGGCGCCCGCACGTGCTCATAGGCCGCGCCCTCGCACCGGGATCGATTGTCAGTGCTGAGGGGGAGTGGAGCCGGGAGTGCGTGGTTCCGCCCCCGGCTCAACCCGCCTGCCGGGCGCCCGACTTGACGAGTAGTCGGGGATCTTCGTCAGGGGCCCCGAAGGTACCCGGCAAGGGCCCCGGACCAGGGCGTTCGCGGGACGCCCCGCGAAGTGAGCCATGTCACGCCCCCGGTGGCCCCCGGAGAACCCCTCCGGGAAGACCCGGGGATCGGATCCTCCGTCTCCACCCAGGGGAGTACGCCGGGCGGGCGGCCGTCATCCTCCGGGAGGCCCGCAAGTCGGTACGAGGGCATGACGTCCCGGCGCTCCCCGCTCCCTAATGTTGAGGTCAAGCGGCGGGTGCAGCACTCGTCCCCCGAGGTCACGCACCCGCCGCGCCACACGTCAGGAGAGGAACCATGGCCTACACGGCACCGCGGACGAGCACCCGGCCTTCGAGCCGTCGCCACCCCTTGGTGGCCACCGCCATGGTCCTCCCTTTCGCGGCCCTGCTCGTCGTCGTCTTCGGCGGCTGGGAAGCAGTGGTCACACATGCGTCGTCCGTGGGCGTGATGCTGGGGCGCTGAACAGCGCCCCGGACCCGGGAGAGCGGCCCGGGTCGGGACATCCGGCCATCAACCCCGTGGGGACGGGGGTGCGGCGGACGGCAGCGTGGGGCCGGTCAGCTGGGGAGCTGACCGGCCCTCGCGCATTCCCACCCCGCCGCGCGCCACAGGCCGGGAGAACCTCCCCGCTGCCCGCTGCCCGCTGCCCGCTGCCCACTGCCAGCCGCCTGTCGCTCCCACCGGCCGTCACCCGCTGCCCGCTGCCCACTGCCAGCCGCCGGTCGCTCGCCGCCGGCCGCCGCCCGCTGCCAGCCGCCGGTCGCTCGCCGTTGCCCGTAGGCCCGCCGCCCACCGCCCGCCGCTCGTCGCCCATCCTCAGACTGGCCGACGAGGTGAAGGCCTCCGCCCCAGCGCGCCGCTGACCGGGCGGCGGCCCCCTCCCAGCGCCCCGCCGCCCGGGCGGCCGACCCCCGGCCCCGCCCGTACCCCGCCCCCCGTACGCTCCCCTCGTGGAACCCACCGACCGGCCTCCCCTCGGCCGTCCCCCGCTCGACCGGCTCGCCGCCCTCGCTCGCGCCGCCGCCCACCGCCCCGGTGCGCCCTGCCGGTGTGCGAGCGGGCTCGTCGGGGTGCTCGCCGACCGGGACGACGGGACCGTCGTGCGTCACGGGCGGCTCGTCGCCAAGGCGCATGCCCCCGGCACCGATCCCGAGGCCCACCGCGCGCGGCTCGCGCTGGCCGCGCATCCGGATGTCGCCGGCGTCCTCCTCCCGCCGCTCCCCACGCCCGTGGGCGCGCCGGACGAACTCGACGGACGCCCCGTCACCGTCTGGCCGTACGGCCCGCCCGTCGATCCGGCGGACCCCGACGCCGCCCCGTGGGAGGACGCGGCGCGGCTGCTCGCGCTGCTCCACCTCACCCCGCCCCCACGGGGGCGCCCGCTCCCCGAGATGCGGGCGCCCGTCAAGGCGGCCCTCGCCGTGGACCGCATGCGCCGGACGGCCCCCGATCACCCGGCCGCCGCGACGGTGCTCGCCGCCTGGCGGTCGATCCCCGACGGCGCGGCGCCGGGCCCCCGGCTCCTCTGTCACGGCGACTTCCACCTCGGCCAACTGGTCCGCGCCACCGCAACGGAGCCCGCCAGTGACCCCGGGGCCGGGGATGCAGGTCCCTGGCGGCTGATCGACATCGACGATCTCGGTCTGGGCGATCCGGCCTGGGATCTGGCCCGTCCCGCCGCCTGGTTCGCCGCCGGCATCCTGCCCCCGGAGATCTGGTCCCGCTTCCTCGGGGCCTACCGGGAGGCCGGGGGTCCCGCCGTGGGCGCCGATCCGTGGGTCCGACTCGACGTGCCCGCCCGCGCCCTGACGGTCCAGACCGCTGCCCTCGCCCTGGCGAAGTCGGCGGCCGAACGCAGACCGCTCGACGAGGTGGAGGACGTGATGATCGACACCTGCGCCCGCATCGCCGGGCATCGAACCGATCCGGCCCCTGCGGCGTCCCCGTAAAGTGAAGCCGTCATACGAACGTCGACGTCAGGGAGTTGAGCCGACCATGCAGTGCCCCAAGTGCCACGCGGCCATGCACACGTACAACCGCAACGGTGTCCAGATCGAGCAGTGCAGCGGCTGTCGTGGGATCTTCCTGGACTACGGCGAGCTGGAGGCCCTGACCCGCCTGGAGTCCCAGTGGGTCCAGCAGGCCCCGCCCGCCCCTCCGGCCCCGCAGGCGTACCCGGCGCAGCCCGCCCCCGCCGCCCCCGCGTGGGGTGCCCCGCACCACGGTGGCCACCACGGCGGCGGCCACTACCGGCAGCGCGGTTTCGGCCGGATGCTCTTCTCCTCCTGACCGTGCCGGAGTGGGCCCGACCGGGCCCTCGCCGGGTCTTCCCGGGAGACGAGGAAGCCCCCGGCCGCGAGATGCGGCCGGGGGCTTCCTGGTGGTGCGCGATACTGGGATTGAACCAGTGACCTCTTCCGTGTCAGGGAAGCGCTCTCCCGCTGAGCTAATCGCGCGGGGTTGTGCACACGTCGTACCCGAAGGTGCTGCGTACTGCGTGCGCGATACTGGGATTGAACCAGTGACCTCTTCCGTGTCAGGGAAGCGCTCTCCCGCTGAGCTAATCGCGCGGGTGATCCGAAGATCCAGGACCCGAAGGTCCAGTGGACGATACTGGGATTGAACCAGTGACCTCTTCCGTGTCAGGGAAGCGCTCTCCCGCTGAGCTAATCGTCCTTGGAGGTGGAGACGGGATTTGAACCCGTGTAGACGGCTTTGCAGGCCGTTGCCTCGCCTCTCGGCCACTCCACCAGGAGTGAATACAGGGGTTCGGGAAGATCCCCCACATCGAGCGGACGACGAGATTCGAACTCGCGACCCTCACCTTGGCAAGGTGATGCTCTACCAACTGAGCCACGTCCGCTTGTCGGTTCCGATTCGCTTGCGCGTCCCGGCGACGTGTTGAACTCTAGCGGATTCCTGGGCCAGCACAAAAACGCGTTTCCGCAGCGTGCTGACCTGCGGGCCGACCCGGGTGGCGGGCCGGGCGCCCCGGAGGGTTCCCGTCGCGTTCACTCGCCGTGTTCCCGGAGTGGCACGCAGGCGCCACCACACGCGGTCCGATGCCCCTCCCTCGGCGGACCTAGACTCGATGCGTGTACGACCTCGCTCCTCTGGCCCGCTTCGGCGGCCTCCTGGCGACGGACCTCCGGGACGTCACCCACGACCCCGAAGCCCTCGACTCCACCGGCTTCTGGGCCGTCTGCGCGGACTTCGAAGGGCGTCTGACCTGCGCCCGCTTCGGGGACGTGCGGCCCGACCGCGTACCCGCGCCCGTCCCGGGCGCCTGGCGCGGACCCGCCGCCGGTGACTGGACGTCGTCCCTCGACCGCGCCGCGTACATCGCGGGCGTGCGGCGGGTCCGCGAGCACATCGCGCGCGGCGAGGTCTACCAGGCGAACCTCTGCCGGGTGCTGACCGCGCCGCTGCCGGACCCGGCCGCCGCCGACGTCGATGCCCTCACCGCGCTGCTCGCCACGGGGAACCCCGCCCCTTACGCGGGGACGATCCGGCTGCCCGCCCACGGGGTGGAGGTCGCCACCGCGTCCCCCGAGCTGTACCTCCGCAGGGAAGGGGCCCTGATCACCTCGGGACCGATCAAGGGGACCGGGCGTACCCCCGCCGACCTGCTTCCCAAGGACCACGCGGAGAACGTGATGATCGTCGACCTGGTCCGCAACGACCTGGGGCGCGTCAGCGAGACCGGCTCCGTCGCCGTCCCCGCCCTCTGCGCGACCGAGGAGCACCCCGGCCTCGTGCATCTCGTCTCCACCGTCACCGGACTGCTGCGGCCGGACGCCGGCTGGCCCGAGCTGCTCGACGCCACCTTCCCGCCCGGCTCCGTCACGGGCGCCCCCAAGTCCAGCGCCCTGCGGATCATCGAGGCCCTGGAGACCGCCCCCCGCGGCCCGTACTGCGGAGGTGTGGGCTGGGTCGACGTCGACGCGGGCACCGCCGAGCTGGCCGTCGGCATACGCACCTTCTGGATCGACCGCCCCGAGGGCGTGCTCCGCTTCGGCACCGGCGCCGGGATCACCTGGGGCTCCGACCCGGAGCGCGAGTGGGACGAGACCGAGCTCAAGGCGGCCCGCCTCGTCGCGATAGCGTCGGGCGCCTACGAGTCAGGCGCCCTTGAGGCGAGCGGAAAGGCCACTTCTCGATGAAACTCTGGGTCAACGGCGGGCTGCACGACGCGGAGACCGCCCTGGTCTCCGTACTGGACCACGGACTGACCGTCGGCGACGGCATCTTCGAGACGGTCAAGGCCGAGCGAGGAGGAACGTTTGCTCTGACGCTCCACCTGGAGCGGCTCACCCGCTCCGCCCGCGGTCTCGGGCTGCCCGACCCCGACCTCGACGAGGTCCGTCGCGCCTGCGCCGCCGTCCTCGACGCGAACCCGATGGAACTCGGCCGGCTCCGCATCACGTACACCGGCGGTCTCTCCCCGCTCGGGTCGGAGCGCGGCGACGCCGGGCCCAGCCTCGTCGTCGCCCTCGGCGAGACCCGCCGCCGGGCCGACTCCACCGCGGTGGTCACCGTGCCCTGGACCCGCAACGAGCGCGGCGCCCTCACCGGCCTCAAGACCACCTCGTACGCCGAGAACGTGGTCGCCCTCGCCAGGGCGCGCGAGCGGGGCGCGACCGAGGCGCTCTTCGCCAACACCGTGGGACAGCTCTGCGAGGGCACCGGCTCCAACGTCTTCGTCGTGGTCGACGGCCGGATCCTCACCCCTCCGGTCTCCTCCGGCTGCCTCGCGGGCATCACCCGCGCCCTCGCGGTCGAGTGGACCGGCGCGCGGGAGACCGATCTGCCGCTGGACGTCCTGGAGAGCGCCGACGAGATCTTCCTGACCTCGACCCTCCGTGACGTCCAGGCCGTGCACCGCGTCGACGGCCGCGAGCTGGCGTCGACGCCCGGCCCCGTCACCGCGAAGGCGATGCGGATCTTCGACGAGCGGGCTGCCCGGGACCGGGACCCCCGCCTCGGGTAAAACCTGATGACGGACGGCCCCCGGGGTGGGTAGAACACCTCTGATGACCACCACTCTGCGGCCGGCCGAGCCGCTTCAGCAGACGCCCGACGGCGGCCGTTCCCGTACCTATGACGTGTGCGTGAACAGCCGCCGCGTCGGTTCCGTGCACCTCTCCACCGCCCCCGGTTTCGGAGCCGCGGCCGGTGTGATCAGCCGCCTCGCGATCGACGAGCCCGACCGCGGCCGGGGCCGGGGCACGGTCGCCGCGCTGGCCTCCGAGGAGGTGCTGCGGGGCTGGGGCTGTGTCCAGGTGCAGATATCGGTGCCCGCCGACGCCGCGCCCGCGCTGCGGATGGCCCGGTCCCTCGGCTACACCGAGCGCAGCCGGAACATGCTCAAGGAGCTGCCCGCCCAGCCGCCGACGTTGCCGGAGGGCGTCGAGATCCGGCCGATGACCGAGGCCGAGTACGCCGGGTGGCGGACGCGGGCCATGGACGGCTTCGCGCAGAGCTGGATCGACCGGGGCGTCCCCGAGGACCAGGCGCGGGCCAAGGCCGAGAGCAGTCACCGCACGCTGCTCCCGGACGGCCTGGCCACCCCCGGAACCGCGATCCACGTGGTCGTACGGGACGGCCGGCCCGCCGGCCATCTGTGGACCGGCCGGATCGAGCTGGAACCGGGGCGGTGGGCGGCCTTCGTGTACGACATCGACGTCGACGAGGAGCACCGCGGCAGCGGCTACGGGAGGGCGCTCATGCTGCTCGCCGAGCGGGTCGCCCGGGAGGCCGGGGAGACCCTGCTCGGACTGCACGTCTTCGCGGGCAACACCCCGGCGACCGGGCTGTACGAGTCGCTGGGCTTTCGCACCACGTACGTCAACAGCGCCAAGGACCTGCGCTGAGAGAAGTGGCGGTCAGCCCCGCAGGAGGCGGTCGGCGATCTCCTCGACGCGCGTGCGCAGGCCGTCCTGGCTCTGGCCGCCGTCCAGGCGCACGCCGTCGATCACATAGGTCGGCGTGCCGGTGACCTTGATGGCCTTGCCCTCGGCCTCGTCCGCGTCGACGGTCAGCAGATGCCGGCCGTCGATCAGGGCGGTGTCGAACTCCTCGGCGTCCAGACCGAGTTCGGTGGCGACCTCCATCAGCACCGGCTCTCCCCGCTCGCCGAGTTCGGCGGTCCTGGCGAGCAGCGCCTCCGCGTACGGCCAGCCCTTGCCCTGCTCGACGGCCTCCTCGGCGGCCTGCGCGGCGGCGTACGCGTGCTTGTGCTTGGCCAGCGGGAAGTGGCGCAGCTGCACGTCGAGCCGGTCGCCGTACTTCTCGCGGAGCGCGCGGACGTCGTCGAGGGCCCGGAAGCAGTCCGGGCACTGGAGGTCGAACCACGCCTCGAGGACGACGGGGGAGGCGGGCGCGGTGGTGGAGTCGCTCATGACAGCAGTCTCCCTCACCGGCACCTGGGGAGGAGATCCGGCGGGGGTGACCCGGAGATCTCCCTGAGACCGGCCGTCGGGCATGGCCCCGGGCGGTCCGGCCGGTGCAGGATGGAAGGGACGTACCACCCGGGACCTGGAGGACCGCATGCTGGCCGAGACCATCTGCTCCGCGGTGTCCGCGGCGGGCCTGGGCATCGCCGCGATCACGGCGTACCGGAAGCGCTTCCTGACCGCCGCCCGGATCGCGGCCTACGCGCTCGTGCCGCTCGGCCTGGTGATGACGGGCGCGGTCGAGTGGATCGCGGCCACGGCGTTCAGCCCGGTCGCGTGGGCCGGATTCGGCGTGCTCGGGGTCGCGTGGCTGCTCTTCCTGTCCACCCGGGCCGTCGAGCGGCGCAGGGTCGGCCGCAAGGCGACCGGAGGCGCCGAGCCGAGAGCGGTGGCCCCGGGCGCGTCGGCGCCCTCGCGGGCCGTGGCGGCGAAGCCGCAGGCCGGCAAGTCCGCCGGGGACGACTTCAGCGACATCGAGGCGATTCTGAAGAAGCACGGAATCTGACCGCTTCTGGCGGTTCCCGTTCCCAAGATCCACGGGAAGGGGTGAACGGCCTCTGCGGTGGGGCGTGTTGCGGGATTTACCCGGCCCTGGGTGCGCCATCATCCCCCGGAGATGCCGGATACCTCGCGGGAGACCCTCCCCGCCGCCCCCGAAGCCCCCGCCGAAGAGCCGCGCGGCTGCCTGTTCGCGCTCTCCCAGCCCCCACTGATGATCTTCCTGGGGGTGATCGGCTGTCTGCTGCTGATGGCCGCCGTGCACGATCTCTTCGTGCTGTGACGGCTCCGGTCTCAGCCCGCCGCCTCCTTGCGGCGCGCCCGGTACGCGGCCACGTGCAGGCGGTTGCCGCAGGTGCGGCTGTCGCAGTAGCGGCGCGAGCGGTTGCGGGAGAGGTCGACGAAGGCGCGGCCGCAGTCCGGTGCCTCGCAGCGCCGCAGCCGCTCCTGCTCGCCCGCCACCACGATGAACGCGAGGGCCATGCCGCAGTCGGCCGCGAGATGGTCCGCCACCGAGGCGCCCGGCGCGAAGTAGTGCACGTGCCAGTCGTAGCCGTCGTGGTCGGTGAGCTGGGGCGTGGTGCCCGCGCCCGCCACCAGCTGATTGATCAGGGGGGCCGCGATCCGCGCCTCGGGCGCGGAGAAGACCGCGGCGAACTTCTCGCGGACCTCACGCACGGCCCGCAGGTCGTCGGCGCCCAGGTCACCCACGCCACTGATCTTGTGCGCGCGCACGAAGGCCCGCAGCCCGACGAGGTCCGCGAGCTCGTCGGCCCGCTCGCCCTGGGGCGCGGTGTTCATCAGATCGACGACGGTGTCGAGGGCGATCCGGGTGTCGTGGGGAATCAGCACGATCCGCTCCCTGGCCGGCCGCGGGCGGGCGCCCGCGGCAATGGGCGTGCATTTGCGCGGCCAGGGGAACCAAACCGCGCCCCCCCCCCCC
>NZ_JBHXSA010000015.1:150627-204343 GCF_042716475.1 Streptomyces sp. NPDC058671
GGGGGGGGCGCCCGCGTACTGGCGCTGACTTTCGGGCGACCGGGACCACCCCCCGGCCCCCCCCCCGGCGCGGGCGGCGGGGGGGTGGGCGCCGGAGGTTGTGCCTGTGTGGCTGCTCGCGCGGCGCCGTCGCCCCGAGTCGGACGGCGCCGTGCGGCTCTCGGCCTGGCTCAGCTGTCGGCCAGGATGTGGGAGAGCTCCGTGTCGAGATCGAAGTGCCGGTGCTCGGTGCCCGGTGGCACGGCGGCGTCGGTCCTCTTCAGGAACGACTCCAAGGCCCTCGCCGGGGCCTCGAGCAGGGCTTCTCCCTCGGGGGAGCTCAGTGCGATGCAGACGACTCCCTGACCGTGGCTACGCGACGGCCAGACGCGGACGTCGCCCGTGCCGGTGGGCCGGTGCAGCCCCTCGGCGAGAAGGTCGCGGGCGAAGACCCACTCGACCGTCTCCTCGGCTCCGGTGTGGAAGGTGGCGTGCACGGCATAGGGATCGGCCGTGTCATACCGCAGGCCCGCGGGTACAGGCAGTGAGGACTCGCTCGACACAACGAGGCGCAGGTGCAGCTCGCAGCTGACCGTGGTGTTCATAAGCGCCAGGGCCTTTCGCTCAGTGTGCGCTCGGGGATTCGCACGTCGGCGAAATCGACATGCCACCTCTGGTGCCGTTGTAAACCCCTCTGTCGGTTTTGTGAGTGTTCAGGTCGCTCGTATGGGCGCCTGTGACCTGCGGTAATACCGCCATTCCGGCAAGGGCTCCCGGTCCGGTAGGTTGGGAGTCATGAATGCGGAGAGTGACGAGCGCGCCGGGGAGTCCGCAGACGGCCAGGACGCCGAACTGGGATCACGCGCGCCGGAGTTCATCAAGTCGCGCCGAGGCCTGCACATGAGCTGGCAGGTCGGCGTCTTCGTCGTGGGACTCGCCGTGGTCGGCGCCGGAGTGGTCATGCTGCCGCTCCCCGGACCCGGCTGGCTGGTCATCTTCGGCGGCATGGCGATCTGGGCGACCGAGTTCGTCTGGGCGCAGCTGGTGCTCCGCTGGACCAAGCGCAAGGTCACCGAGGCGGCCCAGCGAGCCCTCGACCCGAAGGTCCGCCGCAGGAACATCATCCTCACCACCGTCGGCCTGGTGATCATCGCCGTCCTGCTCGGCTTCTACCTCTGGAAGTTCGGCTTCGTCATGCCGTGGAGGATCGACCAGTGACCATCGGCTGGTGCGGGAGCCCCGCTGACATGCGGTAATGTTTGCGGTGCACCGGGGCGATTAGCTCAGTGGGAGAGCACTTCGTTCACACCGAAGGGGTCACTGGTTCGAACCCAGTATCGCCCACCACCCGGTCCGAAGGCCCGGAGACGGATCACCGTCTCCGGGCCTTCGGCGTTCACCGCATCCGCGCGACCCGGTCCCGGAGCCTCCTGGCGTCCCGCAGCCGCTGCTCGTAGGTGGCGCCCACCGCGAGCAGCAGCAGCCCGGCCAGGGCCGGCGGCAGCCAGCGCGGCAGCGCGCCCACCACCTGCACCACGTACGGCGCCAGCTCGTGCAGCCCGTCCAGGGCCAGCACCCCGCCGCCGAGGACCAGCAGGGCCTGGAGCCGGAACCGCGCGCCGACCAGCGTCACCGCCAGGGCCGCCGCCCCCAGGGCCAGCGGGCGGAACCACTCCGGGTCCGTCCAGGCCGCCAGGAGGCTCGGCAGCAGCGTCGCCGCGAGCCCGGGGCCGTACGCCGTCCAGGACGAGGCCTCGGGGTCCCGGCGCCGACGCAGGAAGCCGAAGAAGAGCGCGGGCACGGTCACCGGGATCGTGTACGCCTCCGGCGTCGTCACCTCCCAGGCCCCGAGCCGCACCCAGGCGGCGAGCAGGAACAGCGCCGCCGCCGTCCAGGAGGCGAACCGCCGCCGCTCCGGACGTACCGCCGTCGCCGCCGCGATCACTCCGCCGAGGGCCAGCGCGAGCGCCAGGAACGCCGGCCGGGACGCGGCGAGACCGACCGCCGGAAGCGCCACGACCGCGCCGGTGATCTCCACCGTCAGGGCCACCGCACGCGGGCGGGTCCAGGCGCCCACGGCAGCGGTTACCGCCGGGACCACGAGCAACGCGAGAGCCGTCCAGTGGTCCTCGAAGCCCCCGGCCGCCGCCACCGCCCACACCAGCCCCGCCGCGGAGAGGACCGCGCCCGAGGCGGCGACCAGGCGGCGCGCGTCCGTACCGAGCGCCGTCACGGCCGTGAGGAGAGCCGACACCGCCCCCAGGACGACGAACGTGGCTCCCCGTACGTCGAGGGCCAGGGCGACGGCGCTGACGGCGGACGCGAGCCCGCCCCCGTACGCGCACCACCCGAGGACGGCACCCGGCTCCATCACGGGCGTCCGCGCGCCGGGCCACTGGGGTACCCACGGAGCCCAGGGCGTCGCCGGTCCGGTCGGCGCCCCCGCCTCCGGGTGGCCGGGCGCGGGCAGGCCGCGGGTCAGCGGGTCCGGACGGACGGCGATCCCGAGGGCCGCCGCGGCCGTCAGGAGCTGGACGGCGAGCGTCACCGCGTACGGCAGGTCGAGGGAGACCGGCAGGGCGGTCAGGAGCGCCCAGGCCAGAGCGAGGGCCCCGCACCGGGCCCACAGCCGGGGAACGGCGGCCAGGGCGGCGACGGCCACCGCCAGGACCAGGGCCGCCGTCGCCGGGTACGACGTCAGGACGCGCCCGGTGTGCTCACCCGACCACACGTCCGTCGTACGGGCCATCGGCCCGAACAGCCCGGCGACCACCGGCGGCAGCGCCCACACGACCCCCAGCGCCGCCACCCCGGCCCCCGCCCCGGCCAGTCCGAGCCGAACCCCGCGCGGCAGCGGACGACCACCGGCCGTCGGCCCGGCGACCACGCCGACGTGCCCGCCGCCGGACGCCCCGGCACCGGCCGAGGCCGTGCTCACCGCGCCGCTCCCGGTGGGCGATGCCGTACCCGCGCGTCCCAGCGATGCCAGGGCCAGGGCGCACAGCACGTACCCCGGCACCGCCCAGTCCGCCGGGACCGCGGTGCGGAGCAGGCCGCCGAGGGCCGTCACCGTCGCCAGGCCCGCGACCGCCGCGGCGGCCACCGCGAGGGCGGGCGTGCGCCAGGCCACGTACAAGGACACCGCCGCGCCCGCGAGCAGCAGCGCCGCACCGCTCCACGGCGAGGCGACGGAGAGCCAGCCACCCGTCAGGAGCGCCCAGCCGCCCAGGACCACCGCACCCGTGGCGGCCGTGATCCGGACCGACTGCGGTCGCGCCCACAGCACCACCGCCCCGTCCACGGCGGCCGTCACCAGTGCCGCCCACGCGAAGGCCGTCGGCCCGCCGCCCGCCGCGAGGGCTCCCAGCGGCAGCGGCAGCTGTCCGGCGACGACGGCCACCGGCAGCGGGATCCGCAGCCGGGACAGTGCCGAGCCGTACGCGGTCCACGCGCCCGCGAGGACCGCGGCGGCCGCGGCCGTGTACCCCAGGCCGTCCGTCCCCGGCAGCGCCACCCGGTGCAGCGCGTACGCGTCGAGCACCATCAGGACCAGGCCGAGAGCCGCCACCGACTCCGCCGTCGACACCAGGCTCCTGCGCAGCAGCGCCGCCGGCGCCACCAGAGCGGCGGAGGTCACCACGCACAGGACCGCGGCGCGACCCCCGATGCCCATCGAGCCCCAGCTCACCAGGGTGAAGGCGACCGCCGCGATCGTCAGCAGGGTGCCGCCCAGCGTCAGCAGAACGTTCTGCGCGCTCCGCGGGGTCGCGTCCGCCACCGGCGGCCGCGGCCGCGGCGCCGCCGACGCGACCGGGGCGTACAGCACCTGGAGCAGCCAGGCCCGCCGCGCCAGCAACTGGGACCGGCGTGCGTCGAGTTGCGCCAGCTCGCGGTCCACGAGCACCAGCTCGTCCGCGGGCGGCAGTGAGTTGTCCATATCCGGAGTGTGGCCCCGGCCACACGGGGCGGGAATGCGTCCCGGTACTCATCTTCCGGCGCCCGGCGGCTGAGTACCCCCACACTGGGGGCATGGACTGGTGCCGGTACCGCTTCCGCAGCGTCTGGCGGCTCGCCGCCCCGCCCGACGCCGTCTACGGCGTCCTCGAACGCCCCGAGGAGTACCCCCGCTGGTGGCCCCAGGTGCGCGAGGTCGTCCGCGTCGACGACACCACCGGCACCGCCCGCTTCCGGTCCCTGCTCCCGTACGAGATCGCCGTCACCGTCCGGGCCCTGCGCGGCGACCCGGCCGCCCGGGTCCTGGAGATCGCCCTCGGCGGCGACCTGGACGGCCGGGTCCGCTGGACCGTCACCCCGGAGGGGCCCGGGACGCGTGTCGTGTACGAGCAGGAGGTCGAGGTCCGCGCCCGCCTCCTGCGGACCCTCGCCGTACCCGGCCGGCCCCTCTTCCGCCTCAACCACGCCCTGATGATGCGCGGGGGACGGCGGGGACTCGCCACCCGCCTCCTATCGGTTTGAACGAGAGGTGCGAGGGCCTGTATGGTTCAACCCGTTCCCGGGCGATTAGCTCAGCGGGAGAGCACTTCGTTCACACCGAAGGGGTCACTGGTTCGATCCCAGTATCGCCCACCGGGTAGAGGCCGGTCCGTCGCGAGACGGACCGGCCTCTGTCATGTGTCACGCCGCCGTGCGCATTTCCGGCCGCAGCGGCCACGCCGGGTCCACGGTCTCCGGTGTTCCCTGCCGGGTGAACCACGCCTGGAGGCCCCGCGCCTGCGCCGCGTGCCACACCGCCTGCAGCGTGTGCAGCTCGGCCGGGCTCAGCCGTTCGAGCCGGGACGAGAAGCGCCGCGCCACCGCCCGTACGACGTCGAGCGCCGCCGTCGCGTCCGCCGCCGCGTCGTGCGCCCCCGTCAACTCCACCTCGTAGTGCGCGCAGAGGTCCGCGAGCGTCCGGCGTCCCTTGCGGTAGCGGTCCAGATGCTTGTCCAGGACCCGCGGATCGAGCACGCACAGAGGGGTGCCCGGCAGGTAGTCGCCGAGCGTGGACGCCCGGTGCCTGCGCAGCTCGCGGTCGAGGATCGTCAGATCGAACGGCGCGTTCATCACCACCAGCGGACGGCCCGCCGCGACCTGCTCGGCCAGCGCCCGCGCCAGCTCCTCCATCACCGGGGCCGGCCAACGGCCGTGACGCTGGAGGTGATTGTCCGTCAGGCCGTGTACCGCGGTGGCCCCTTCGGGCACCGGTATGCCCGGATTGACCAGCCAGCGCGTCACCCTCGGCCGTGCCGCCGCCGTGTCCTGCACGACGAGGGCGGCCGACACGATCCGGTCGCCCTCGACGTCGACTCCCGTGGTCTCCGTGTCGAAAGCGGCCAGGGGCCCCTCGTACCACTGCATTGTCATCCCTGAACTCCCTGCACACGTGCGGCAGATGGCCAACCCCCTGCCCCGAAACGGTGATACCCGGACTGTTTGCGTCGTACGCGGACCGGTCACAACACAAGGGACGGGGAAGGGAACAGACATGGCGCTCGCCCAGCCCGAGTCGGGAGGGCTGCCGCCCCAGGGGATGGCACCGACGCGCGGCTCACTCGCCACCACCGCCTGCATGGAGACCCTCCAGGTGGGATACCTGCACGCCGTCGCCGCCGCGGCCGGCTGCTCGCTGTCCCAGCCCTTTCCGGACAACGGCATCGACTGGCACGTGAGCCACGGCTCTCCTGGACACACCGTCGATGACGAGGTGACCATCAAGGTGCAGCTCAAGTGCACGTACCAGACACCGCCGCGCCCGCCCGGGAGCACGTCCGCGGCGTTCTCGTTCACCCTCGACAACGACCACCTGGTGAAGCTCGCCAGGACCCCGGTGTCCGTGCACAAGATCCTCGTCGTGATGCTCGTCCCGAGGTCACCGGAGGACTGGCTGAGAGCGAGTCACGACCGGCTCGACCTGCGGCACTGCTGTTACTGGATCAACCTGGCCGGACAGCCGGTCACGGGACGCCACAGGACCACCGTGCGCATCCCCACGGCGCGGATCTTCGACGACCGGGCGCTCTGCGAGATCATGACCCGGGTCGGCGTGGGAGGGAGACCTTGATGCACCGACCGATCGACGAACCCGGGTTCGGGGACGAAGGCGACGGGACCGCGGGCGGCCCCGTCCCCGTACCCCCGCCCTACCGGCCCCACCCGGCGCCCGGTGACACCCCCGGTCACTGGACCGGCGTCCCGGCCCCGCCCACCGGACCCTGGGCCGACGGCCATGGCGCACCCGACCCCGGCCGGGTCGACCCGCGCGTCCTCGGCGCCCTCCTCGCCCGCCACGGGTGGCGGCGGCGCGGCGGCGCGGCCGGCCGCTACAGCCGCTGGACCCCGCCCGGAAACGGGGCCGGCACCAGCCTCCTCGTCCCCGAGAGCCGCGCCTTCCCGGACTGCGAGGACCTCATCGGCGAGGCGCTCACCGCCCTCGCCCGCAGCGCCACCCCCTCCGCCCGCGAGGTCCTCACCGGCCTCGCCGTGCCCAGCGACGAGATCCGCTGGTGGCGCGACGTGCCCCCGGGCCCCGCCGGCACCGTCCCCTGGACCGTGCAGGAACAGCTCAGGTCGGCCGCCCGGCAACTGCTCCTCGCCGGCGCGCTCGCCGTACGCGGCCGGGCCGGCTACTACGGGGCCCGGCACCGGCGCGCCGCCCAGGCCTCCCTGGAGACCGTCGTCGTCGGCGCGGCCCCCGACGGGCGCGGCCTCACCGCCTTCCTGCCGGTCGCACCGGGCCGCCCCGTCGCGGTCCGGCTCCACCACGCGCTCCACGCGGCCCGCGAGGCCACCGACTACCAGCGGGCCACCGGCGGCATGGAGGCCTTCGAGGCCGCCGTCGGGGCGGGCGTCAGCCGCGAACTCACCGAGGCCCTCGTCGCCCTCGTCCGCGGCACCGAAGGCGCACGCGTCGCCCTGGAATGGGCGCCGTCCGCCGGCGCGCCCGAGGGCTGCGCCGCCCGGCCCGAACCGGTCGAGTTCTCCCCGGGCGACCTGCCCGCGCTACGCGAGGCGAGCGCCCGCTACCTCACCGACGAACCCTCCGTGCCGGTCCGGATCACCGGCGCCGTCGTCCGCATGCGCCGCTCCGGGCCGCGCGGCGACGGCACCGTACGCCTCCGGGTGCTCGCCGGGGCGGAGGTCCCGCACGTCCGCGTCACCCTCGACGAGGAGGCGTACCGCACGGCGGGCCACGCCCATCTCGTGGGGCTCCCGATCCGGGTGGTGGGCCGTCTGGAGAGCCGGGGCGGCTTCCGCCGCCTCACCGACGCGTCCGGGGTCGTCCCCGTACAGGTGGACGAGACGGAACGGGACCGGCTGATGAAGGCCCTCCAGGAGAACCTCGACTTCTTCGAGGAGGCCTGCGGCCCGGACGAGACCTGACCCGCGGGTCCCCGGTGCGTCCGCCTGCGGCGCCGGGCGACTGAGCCGAAGGGGCGCGCCGGGGGAACAGCCCCGAGCGCGCGGAGCCTCCTGAGGGCGAAGGAGGCGAGCACGGTCGGGGCTGTGAGCCCGCCTCCAACGTCCCGGAGGCGAACCGAGCCCTTAGGATCAGGGGAGCGCGGCACCTCGTCTCTGTCGCGCGTCACCGGCGCCGGCACCTCGTGCCTGCCCGCGCCCCTATGTATGGAGTACCTGTGTCTGATGTCCGTGTGACCGTCCAGTCCGCCTCGGAAGCAGAGGAGAGGGCGGTGAGCGCGGGCACCACCGCCGGCGCCCTGTTCGCCGACGACCGCACCGTCATCGCCGCCCGCGTCGGCGGCGAGCTGAAGGACCTGTCGTACGAGCTCTCCGACGGCGATGTCGTCGAGGGCGTCGAGATCTCCTCCCCGGACGGTCTCGACATCCTGCGCCACTCGACCGCGCACGTCATGGCGCAGGCCGTGCAGGAGCTCTTCCCCGAGGCCAAGCTGGGCATCGGCCCGCCGGTCCGGGACGGCTTCTACTACGACTTCGACGTCGAGAAGCCCTTCACCCCCGAGGACCTCAAGGTCATCGAGAAGAAGATGCAGGAGATCCAGAAGCGCGGCCAGCGTTTCGCCCGCCGCGTGGTGACCGACGAGGACGCCCGCGCCGAGCTGGCGGACGAGCCGTACAAGCTGGAGCTCATCGGCATCAAGGGTTCGGCCTCGACCGACGACGGCGCGAACGTCGAGGTGGGCGGCGGCGAGCTGACCATCTACGACAACCTCGACGCCAAGACCGGCGACCTGTGCTGGAAGGACCTCTGCCGTGGTCCGCACCTGCCGACCACCCGGAACATCCCGGCGTTCAAGCTGATGCGCAACGCCGCCGCCTACTGGCGCGGCAGCGAGAAGAACCCGATGCTCCAGCGCATCTACGGCACCGCCTGGCCGTCGAAGGAGGAGCTGAAGGCCCACCTCGACTTCCTCGCCGAGGCCGAGAAGCGCGACCACCGCAAGCTGGGCAACGAGCTCGACCTCTTCTCCGTCCCGGACGAGATCGGCTCCGGCCTCGCCGTCTTCCACCCCAAGGGCGGCATCATCCGCCGGGTCATGGAGGACTACTCGCGCAAGCGGCACGAGGAGGAGGGCTACGAGTTCGTCTACTCGCCGCACGCCACCAAGGGCAAGCTGTTCGAGAAGTCGGGCCACCTCGACTGGTACGCCGAGGGCATGTACCCCCCCATGCAGCTCGACGAGGGCGTGGACTACTACCTCAAGCCCATGAACTGCCCGATGCACAACCTGATCTTCGACGCGCGCGGACGTTCGTACCGTGAACTGCCGCTGCGCCTCTTCGAGTTCGGCACCGTGTACCGGTACGAGAAGTCCGGCGTCGTGCACGGTCTCACCCGCGCCCGCGGCTTCACCC
This sequence comes from Streptomyces sp. NPDC058671, assembly GCF_042716475.1. NCBI lineage: Bacteria > Bacillati > Actinomycetota > Actinomycetes > Kitasatosporales > Streptomycetaceae > Streptomyces > Streptomyces sp. NPDC058671. Next base: position 159,439 of record NZ_JBHXSA010000015.1, read on the forward strand.
AGGACGACGCTCACATCTACTGCACCAAGGAGCAGATGGCGGAGGAGCTCGACAAGACCCTCACCTTCGTCCTCAACCTGCTCCGCGACTACGGTCTGACCGACTTCTACCTGGAGCTGTCCACCAAGGACCCGGAGAAGTTCGTCGGCTCCGACGAGGTGTGGGAGGAGGCCACCGCCGTCCTCCAGCAGGTCGCCGAGAAGCAGGGCCTGCCGCTCACCCCCGACCCGGGCGGCGCCGCGTTCTACGGCCCGAAGATCTCGGTGCAGGCGCGGGACGCCATCGGCCGCACCTGGCAGATGTCGACCGTGCAGCTCGACTTCAACCTGCCGGAGCGCTTCGACCTGGAGTACACCGCGCCGGACGGCACCAAGCAGCGCCCGGTCATGATCCACCGCGCGCTGTTCGGCTCGATCGAGCGTTTCTTCGCCGTGCTCCTCGAGCACTACGCGGGCGCGATGCCGCCGTGGCTGGCGCCGGTCCAGGCGACCGGCATCCCGATCGGCGACGCGCATGTCGACTACCTGCACGACTTCGCCGCCCAGGCGAAGAAGCGGGGTCTGCGGGTGGAGGTCGACTCCTCGTCGGACCGGATGCAGAAGAAGATCCGCAACGCGCAGAAGCAGAAGGTCCCGTTCATGGTCATCGCGGGTGACGAGGACATGGCCGCGGGCGCCGTCTCCTTCCGCTACCGCGACGGTTCGCAGGAGAACGGCATTCCCGTCGACGAGGCCATCGCCAAGCTCGCCAAGATCGTCGAGGACCGCGTCCAGGTGTGACGCCGCGAGTGTTAAGGAGGCCCCCGGGGAATCCCCCCGGGGGCCTCTCCTCGTCCTGCCGGGTGCACGGCCGGGGATCGGAACAGGATGGCCGCCCCATGGATCCTCCGCCCCGGCGACACGTTCCGAACGGGCGACGCAATATGCTGCTCGGCATGACGACTGAGCCGGAGCAGCAGATCGGAGTGGGGACGCGGGACGCGTTCCAGCGCCTGTGGACGCCTCATCGGATGGCGTACATCCAGGGCGAGAACAAGCCGACCGGGCCGGGGGCCGAGGACGGCTGTCCGTTCTGCTCGATCCCGGCGAAGTCGGACGAGGACGGCCTGGTGATCGCGCGCGGTGCGAGCGTGTACGCGGTCCTCAACCTGTACCCGTACAACGGCGGGCACCTCATGGTCGTCCCCTACCGCCATGTCGCCGACTACACGGATCTGGACGTCGCGGAGACGGCGGAGCTCGCCGACTTCACCAAGCGCGCGATGGTCGCGCTGCGGGCGGCGTCCGGCGCGCACGGCTTCAACATCGGCATGAACCAGGGCGCCGTCGCGGGCGCCGGCATCGCCGCGCATCTGCACCAGCACGTGGTGCCGCGCTGGGGCGGGGACACGAACTTCATGCCGGTCGTCGGTCACACCAAGATCCTGCCGCAGCTGCTCGCGGACACCCGGAAGATGCTGGCCGACGCCTGGCCGGCCACCATCTGATCCCGGGCACGCCCTGGTGCCGGGTACGCCCCTGTGCCGGGTACGCCCCGGGTCCCGGACACGCCCTGGGCCCCGGGTACGCCCTGGTGCCGGTCGCGCCGGCGTCCCGGTCGTGGCCTAGGCGTCGTAGACGTCGGCCTTCTTCGGGGCGGGTTCCTGGACGCCGCCGCCGAGGACGAGGGAGCGGTTGGTGAAGCGCTCCGTGTCCACGTTGTGCTCGTCGAGCATCGCGATGGTCGCGGCGTGGACCGCCCGCAGCACCGGCGTCGCCATGCGGATCGCGTCGTCGGCCATGAAGCGGTTCTTCCAGGGCGGTCCGGCCCAGATGTGCCGCAGTCCGAAGGGCTCGGGCAGGACGAGCTTGCCGCCGAGGAAGTCCAGGACCGGCGGGTACCAGGTGAGCGGGGCGCGGACCGCGAGGCGGACGACCTCGTCGGTCGTCATCAACGCCTGGGTGATCTCCCGGGTCTCCCAGAAGCGGACCGTCTTGGAGACCTCCTTGGTCTTCGCCTTCGGCTTCGTGCCGAACAGGCCGTGGACGGGACCGAGGGCGTGCCCCGTGACCTCGATCCGGAGGGTGTGGAGCAGGGACGTGACCGTGACCATCATGGTGAGCACCAGGTTCCCGTCCCAGAGCGCGAACTGCACGCCGAGGTAGTGGCGGTTGCCCGCGCCGAACTGCTGGTCGTTGCAGATGCGCTGTATCTCGTGCGGCTTGACCTGGTAGTGGACGATGCTGTCGCCCTCGGGGCGGGTGACCTCGTCGGCGCCCTCACCGACGGGCGAGACGATCCAGTGCTTGACGGTCGGCTTGGGGAAGCCGGTCTTGAGGGACCCGCGCTCCAGCAGGGTGAGCTGGTCGTGGATCTTGCGGACGACGTCCCAGGCGCGGAAGTCGTGGATCTCGCGCCCGGACTTGGGGACCAGCTCCTCGGCGAGCGTCCAGCTGCCCCAGCGCGTGCCGAGACCGAGGATGCCCTTCGCGCCCGCGTAGAACACGATGTTGGACTGCTGCTCGGCGGCGAGCTTCTCCAGGTTCTGCCGGAGCTCCTCGGCGGCCTTCTCGCCCGGGTCCCGGGGCGCGGCCTCCGGGATCTTGGCGCCGATGCCACCGCCGCTGAGCAGCGCCGTCCAGCGCTCGCGGAGGTCGACGGCGGTGCCCTCGCAGATCCGGCGGGCGAGGAACCAGCCGACGACCGGGGCCACGAGCATGAGGCGCAGGTAGTTCGGCAGGATCCCGGCGAAGGGCAGCTTCAGCAGGACGAGCAGGGCGAGGAACCCGGCCGCGACGAGAAGGGCCGTGCCGATGGCGCTGGTGCGCTTCCTGTCGGAGCCCGCGGCCATCCGGCGGAGCTGGATCACACCGAGCCAGAGCAGCAGGCCGGGCAGGAAGAGGAACCCGCAGAAGAAGGTGACCATGGTCAGCTTGATGTCGCGCTGGCGGCGCAGGCGGGAGGCGGCGAGGCAGTGCTCGACGACCGGCTGCGGTTCCGCGCCGAACGACTGGATGAGGGCCTTGCGGGCGCCGCCGAGCATGCGGACCTGGACCGCGCGGGAGAAGGCCTCGCCGAAGTCCGGGCGGAAGAGCTTGTGCCACTTCCCTTCCTTGACGGTCGACTTGTAGAGGTCGTTGTCGGCTTCCTTGATCGTGTCCAGCGGACTGTCCCGGTACGCGGCGGACGCCAGGGCGTTCGTCGCCCCCGTACCGCCGCCGGATCCCTGGAGGGGAATCTGTGCCCCGGGTCCGAAACCGTCCATCGCCACTGCCGCCCCCATCGCGCGCGAGTACCCCTGTGCGGGCTGTTCCCAACTGCCGGGCCCCGCACACCTTCTGAGCTGGGCACCACAGCGTAACCGGGTACCGCCTGACGCGTCACCGGAGTGGGACGGCTCGGCCGAATGCCGTCCGCTCCCGGATGCCGGCGCGGACGGCCCCGGCTCCCACCCCGGCCGCCACCCCGCCGGTACACCGGCGGCCACCCGCCCGGCCGGCCGCCCCCCCGTCGGTACCCCGCCTGTCACCCCGTCGGTCAGGCGCCCTTTCCGGCCCTTTCGCGCAGCTTCTCGGCGAGCTGCGGCGGCATCGGTTCGTGGCGGACGTACGCGCGGTCGAACCGGCCGGTGCCGTGTGACACGGACCGCAGGTCGATCGCGTACCGCCCGATCTCGATCTCCGGCACCTCGGCCCGGACCACGGTCCGCCCGGGACCGGCCTGGTCGGTGCCGACGACCCGGCCCCGCCGCCCCGACAGGTCGCTCATCACCGGGCCGACGTACTCGTCCGGTACGAGGACCTGGACCTCCGCGACCGGCTCCAGGAGCCGGACGGCGATCCCGGCCGCCGCCTCCCGCAGCGCGAGCGCTCCGGCCGTCTGGAAGGCGGCGTCGGAGGAGTCCACCGAGTGGGCCTTGCCGTCCCGGAGGGTGACCCGGATGTCGACGAGCGGATGGCCCGCGGCGACACCCCGCGCGGCCTGCGCCCGTACGCCCTTCTCGACGGAGGGGATGAACTGGCGCGGAACCGCTCCGCCGACCACCTTGTCCACGAACTCGACGCCGCTGCCCGGCGGGAGCGGCTCCACCTCGATCTCGCAGATCGCGTACTGGCCGTGGCCGCCGGACTGTTTGACGTGCCGGCCGCGGCCGGCGGCGGCGCCGCCGAAGGTCTCGCGCAGCGCCACCTTGTACGGCACGGCGTCGACCCGGACCCCGTACCGGCCCTTGAGCCGTTCCAGAGCGACGTCCTGGTGGGCCTCGCCCAGGCACCACAGCACCACCTGCCCGGTGTCCTGGTTCTGTTCGAGGCGCAGGGTCGGGTCCTCCGCCACCAGCCGGGCGAGGCCCTGCGACAGCCGGTCCTCGTCGGCCTTGCCGTGGGCCTCGACGGCGAGCGGGAGCAGGGGCTCCGGCATGCTCCAGGGCTCCATCAGGAGCGGATCGTCCTTGGCGGAGATGGTGTCGCCCGTCTCGGCCGTGCCGAGCCGGGCCACACAGGCGAGGTCCCCGGCGATGCACTGCGCCAAGGGCCGCTGCTGCTTGCCGAAGGGCGAGGTGAGTCCGCCGATCCGCTCGTCCGCCTCCCGCCGCTCGTGGCCCCGGTCGGCCGGGCCGTGACCGGACACGTGGACGGTCTCGTCGGGCCGAAGGGTGCCGGAGAAGACCCGGACCAGGGAGACCCGGCCGACGTAGGGGTCGGCGGCGGTCCTGACGACCTCGGCGACCAGGGGCCCGTCGGGGTCGCAGGCGATCGGGGGCCGGGGGCGGCCGTCGGGGGTGGTGACGGCGGGCGGCTCGTGTTCCAGCGGGGAGGGGAAGCCGCCGGTGATCAGCTCCAGGAGTTCGAGGGTGCCGAGGCCCTGCGTGCCGCCGTCGGCGGCGGGGGCGGCCGCGAGCACCGGATGGAAGGCGCCCCTGGCGACGGCCTTCTCCAGGTCGTCGACGAGGGTCTTCACATCGAGCTGTTCACCGCCGAGGTAGCGGTCCATGAGGGTCTCGTCCTCGCTCTCGGCGATGATCCCCTCGACCAGCCGGGCGCGTGCCTCCGCGATGAGTTCCCTCAGGCTCCCGTCGGGCGGGCTCTCCCGCCGCACCCCCGTGGAATAGTCGTGGACCCGCTCCGAGAGCAGGCCGACCAGGCCGGTCGCGGGCGCGTGCCCGTCGGGGCCCTCCTCGCCGCGCACCGGAAGGTAGAGGGGCAGGACGGCATCCGGGTCGTCGTGGCCGAAGAGGGAGGCGCAGACGGCGGTGAGCTCGTCGAACTCGGTGCGGGCGGTGTCGAGATGGGTGACGACGATGGCGCGGGGCATGCCGACGGCGGCGCACTCCTCCCAGATCATCCGGGTGGAGGCGGCGACGGCGTCGGCCTCCTGCGCGGCCGAGACGACGAAGAGGGCGGCGTCCGCGGCGCGCAGACCCGCCCTCAGCTCCCCGACGAAGTCGGCGTACCCGGGGGTGTCGAGGAGGTTGATCTTGTACCCGTCCCAGCCGACCGGAACGAGGGAGAGCTGTACGGAACGGTGCTGGCGGTGCTCGATCTCGTCGTAGTCGGAGACGGTGGCGCCGTCCTCGACCCGGCCGGCCCGGTTGAGCGCCCCGGCGGTCTGCGCGAGCGCCTCCACCAGGGTCGTCTTGCCGGATCCGCTGTGGCCGACCAGCACCACGTTCCGCACGGCCGTGGGCCGGTCGACCGTCAGAGCCCTGCCGGCGGCCCCGGCGGCGGTGTTCGCCTTGTCACCCATGATGTGTTCCTCCCGACTGCTCGCGCGGTGCGGCGGTGCGACGGGTGCCGCGGGGGAGTGGTGTGTCGCGGTACGGCTCCTGCGGTGCCCGCGGTGGTCCTTCGAGCTTTGCACCGACGCCGGGGCGCGTCCATCCGTCGGACACGGAGGGGTCCTCCGGGGGACGCCGACGCGACGGGGGCGGGTGCCGCCCGTACGCCGGGGCGCGCGTGGCTACGATGGGTGAGCCGGTGGTCGTAGGGGCCGCGCGGCCCACCGAACCTCGGGAAGGCCATGCTGAACAAGTACGCGCGTGCATTTTTTACGCGTGTCCTCACACCGTTCGCCGCGTTTCTGCTCCGCCGGGGCGTCAGCCCGGACGCGGTCACGCTCATCGGCACGGCGGGAGTGATGGCCGGAGCGCTGGTCTTCTTCCCCCGCGGCGAGTTCTTCTGGGGCACCATCGTCATCACCCTGTTCGTCTTCTCCGACCTCGTCGACGGGAACATGGCCCGGCAGGCGGGGATCTCCAGCCGCTGGGGAGCCTTCCTCGACTCGACGCTCGACCGGGTCGCCGACGGCGCGATCTTCGGCGGCTTCGCGCTCTGGTACGCGGGCAAGGGCGACGACAACGTGCTGTGCGCCGTGGCGATCTTCTGCCTGGCGAGCGGTCAGGTCGTCTCGTACACGAAGGCGCGCGGCGAGTCGATCGGCCTGCCCGTCGCCGTGAACGGCCTGGTCGAGCGCGCCGAGCGCCTGGTGATCTCCCTGGTCGCCGCCGGCCTCGCAGGACTGAGCACGTTCGGCGTGCCCGGCGTCGAGGTGCTGCTCCCGATCGCGCTCTGGGTCGTGGCCGTCGGCAGCGCCGTGACCCTGGGGCAGCGGGTCGTGACCGTACGACGGGAATCGGCCGAGGCGGACGCCGCCGCGGCCGGGGGGAGCGGGGCGGCATCGTGAGCACGTTGAAGGACCGGATGAGCGACGGCCTGTACGGGGCCGGCTGGGCGACCGTGAAGAAGCTGCCCGAGCCGGTGGCCACGGCCCTGGGACGGCGGATCGCCGACCTCGTGTGGAAGCGGCGCGGCCCGAGCGTCCTGCGTCTCGAGGCCAACCTCGCGCGCGTGGTGCCCGACGCCACGCCCGAGCGCCTCGCCGAGCTGTCCAAGGCCGGCATGCGCTCGTACATGCGGTACTGGATGGAGTCCTTCCGGCTGCCGACCTGGAGCGCGGAGCGGGTCGAGCACGGGGTGGACCTCAAGGACGTCCACCACCTGAAGGAGGGGCTGGCCGCCGGTCGCGGGGTCGTCGTCGCCCTGCCGCACCTGGCGAACTGGGACCTCGCGGGGGCGTGGGTGCCCCGCGCCCTCGGCGTGCCGTTCACCACGGTCGCGGAGCGGCTCAAGCCGGAGTCGCTGTTCGACCGGTTCGTCGCCTACCGCGAGTCCCTCGGCATGGAGGTCCTCCCGCACGCCGGGGGCTCCGCCTTCGGCACCCTCGCCCGGCGCCTGCGGGCGGGCGGCCTGGTCTGCCTGGTCGCGGACCGCGACCTGTCGGCCTCCGGAACCGAGGTCACCTTCTTCGGGGAGAAGACGCGGATGCCGGGCGGACCCGCGATGCTCGCCCAGCAGACGGGAGCGCTGCTGCTGCCGGCGACGCTCTGGTACGACGAGACGCCGGTCATGAGGGGGCGGATCCACCCGCCCGTCGACGTACCCGAGACGGGTACGCGGGCCGAGAAGACGGTCGTGATGACGCAGGCGCTGGCCGACGCGTTCGCCGCCGGCATCGCGGACCACCCGGAGGACTGGCACATGCTGCAACGACTGTGGCTCGCGGACCTGGAAGAGCGTCCGGAGCGGGACGGCGGGACGGCGTGAGGATCGGCATCGTCTGCCCGTACTCCTGGGACGTGCCCGGCGGCGTCCAGTTCCACATCCGCGACCTGGCCGAGCACCTGATCCGGCTCGGCCACGAGGTCTCCGTCCTCGCCCCCGCCGACGACGAGACACCGCTGCCGCCGTACGTGGTCTCCGCGGGCCGGGCCGTCCCCGTGCCGTACAACGGCTCGGTGGCGCGGCTCAACTTCGGCTTCCTCTCCGCCGCGCGGGTCCGCCGCTGGCTCCACGACGGCACCTTCGACGTCGTCCACATCCACGAGCCGACGTCGCCCTCGCTCGGACTGCTCACCTGCTGGGCCGCGCAGGGGCCGATCGTGGCCACCTTCCACACGTCGAACCCGCGCTCCCGGGCGATGATCGCGGCGTATCCGATCCTCCAGCCCGCCCTCGAGAAGATCAGCGCCCGCATCGCCGTGAGCGAGTACGCGCGGCGCACGCTCGTCGAACACCTCGGCGGTGACGCCGTCGTCATCCCCAACGGCGTCGACGTGGACTTCTTCGCCCGCGCCGAACCGAAGAAGGAGTGGCAGGGCGAGACCCTCGGCTTCATCGGACGCATCGACGAGCCGAGGAAGGGCCTGCCGGTCCTCATGCGGGCCCTTCCCAGGATCCTCGCCGAGCGGCCCGGCGCGCGGCTCCTCGTCGCCGGACGCGGGGACGAGGAGGAGGCGGTGGCCTCGCTGCCGCGCGAGCTGCGGTCCCGGGTGGAGTTCCTCGGCATGGTCAGCGACGAGGACAAGGCGCGGCTGCTGCGCAGTGTCGACGTGTACGTGGCGCCCAACACCGGCGGGGAGAGCTTCGGCATCATCCTCGTCGAGGCGCTGTCGGCCGGGGCGCCGGTCCTCGCCGCCGACCTCGACGCCTTCGCCCAGGTCCTCGACCAGGGCGCGGCGGGCGACCTCTTCGCCAACGAGGACGCGGACGCCCTCGCGGACGCGGCGATCCGCCTCCTGGGCGACGAGGAACGCCGCGCCGGCCTGAGCGCCCGGGGCTCGGCGCACGTGCGCCGCTTCGACTGGACGACGGTGGGGGCGGACGTCCTTTCCGTGTACGAGACGGTGACGGCGGGGGCGGCGGCGGTGGACACGGACGAACGCGTGAGCCTGCGCACCCGGCTGGGGCTGTAGGACCCGCCGTTCCGCCGGGCGGAGGGCCGCCCCCTGCCCACGGTCACGGGCCTCCGCCCCGCGCCCACGGTCACGGGCCTCCGCCCCCTGCCCACGGTCACGGGCCTCCGCCCCCTGCCCCCGCCCGGCGGAACGGGCCTCCGCCCCGTGACCGCGGGCAGGGGCGCCGCCACCGCCCCGGTAGCCTGTGCGCCCGTGACCGAAACCCTGATCTGGACCGTCGTCGCGCTGATCCTCATCGGCGTCTATCTGAGCTGGACCGCCGGACGGCTCGACCGGCTCCACTCCCGTATCGACGCCGCCCGCGCGGCCCTGGACGCGCAGCTGCTGCGCCGGGCCTCGGTCACCCAGGAGCTGGCCACGTCCGGCGTTCTCGATCCGGCCGCCTCGATCGTCCTGTACGAGGCCGCGCACGCGGCCCGGCAGGCCGAGGAGGACCACCGGGAGGTCGCCGAGAGCGAGCTGAGCCAGGCCCTGCGGGTCGTGTTCGGCGAGCCCGAGCAAGTGGAGGTCGTCCGGGCGGCCTCCGGCGGCGACGAGGCCGCGGAAGAGCTCGCCCAGGCGGTACGCCGGGTGCCGATGGCCCGCCGTTTCCACAACGACTCGGTGCGGGCCGCCCGCGCGCTGCGCCGCCACCGCGCGGTCCGCTGGTTCCGGCTCGCGGGCCACGCGCCGTTCCCGCTGGCCTTCGAAATGGACGACGAGCCGCCGGTGGCCCTTGCCGATCGCCCGGCCTGACATCCCGTAACCTGCGAAAACGATCCACCGGGTCCACATTGGCCCTTGCTGTGGACCGCAGGTGGACTGTTTCCTCGGACCTAGTCGTCAACCCCCGTTGTCACGAGTGAGGTACCCCGTGTCCACCACGCCTTCCGTTTCCCCCCAGTCCGCTGAGTCCTCGGCGATCGGCACCTCCCGTGTGAAGCGCGGCATGGCCGAGCAGCTCAAGGGCGGCGTGATCATGGACGTGGTCAACGCCGAGCAGGCGAAGATCGCCGAGGACGCCGGCGCCGTGGCCGTCATGGCCCTGGAGCGGGTCCCCGCGGACATCCGCAAGGACGGCGGCGTGGCCCGCATGTCCGACCCGAACATGATCGAGGAGATCATCGGCGCGGTCTCCATCCCGGTGATGGCCAAGTCCCGCATCGGTCACTTCGTCGAGGCCCAGGTCCTGCAGTCCCTCGGCGTCGACTACATCGACGAGTCCGAGGTCCTCACCCCGGCCGACGAGGTCAACCACTCCGACAAGTGGGCCTTCACGACCCCCTTCGTCTGTGGCGCCACCAACCTGGGCGAGGCCCTGCGCCGCATCGCCGAGGGCGCGGCCATGATCCGCTCGAAGGGCGAGGCCGGCACGGGCAACGTCGTCGAGGCCGTCCGTCACCTGCGCCAGATCAAGAACGAGATCGCCAGGCTGCGCGGCTACGACAACAACGAGCTGTTCGCCGCCGCCAAGGAGCTGCGCGCCCCGTACGAGCTCGTCAAGGAGGTCGCCGAGCTCGGCAAGCTGCCGGTCGTGCTGTTCTCCGCCGGTGGCGTCGCCACCCCGGCCGACGCCGCGCTCATGCGCCAGCTCGGCGCCGAGGGCGTCTTCGTCGGCTCCGGCATCTTCAAGTCGGGCGACCCGGCCAAGCGCGCCGCCGCCATCGTGAAGGCCACCACCTTCTACGACGACCCGAAGATCATCGCGGACGCCTCCCGCAACCTGGGCGAGGCCATGGTCGGCATCAACTGCGACACCCTCCCCGAGTCCGAGCGCTACGCCAACCGGGGCTGGTAACACCCATGAGCAGCACTCCCGTGATTGGTGTCCTGGCTCTCCAGGGCGACGTACGGGAGCACCTGATCGCCCTGGCCGCGGCGGACGCCGTGGCCAGGCCGGTCAGGCGCCCCGAGGAGCTGGCCGAGGTCGACGGTCTCGTCATCCCCGGTGGTGAGTCCACCACCATCTCCAAGCTGGCCGAGCTCTTCGGCCTGATGGAGCCGCTGCGCGAGCGCATCGCCGCGGGCCTGCCGGTCTACGGCACCTGCGCCGGGCTGATCATGCTCGCCGAGAAGATCCTCGACCCGCGTTCGGGTCAGGAGACCTTCGGCGGCATCGACATGATCGTCCGCCGCAACGCCTTCGGACGGCAGAACGAGTCCTTCGAGGCCGCCGTCACCGTCGCGGGCATCGAGGACGGGCCCGTCGAGGGCGTCTTCATCCGGGCCCCCTGGGTGGAGTCCGTCGGCGCCCGGGTCGAGGTCCTCGCCGAGCACGGGGGCCATGTCGTCGCCGTACGACAGGGCCGGGCACTCGCGACCTCGTTCCACCCGGAGCTCACCGGGGACCACCGCCTCCACGCCCTGTTCGTCGACATGGTGCGCGCCGCGCGCTGATCCGATCCCGGTAGGATCTCTGGGGTTCGTTCAGAAATGGGTTACGCGAAGGAGACAGGCAGATGTCCGGCCACTCTAAATGGGCTACGACGAAGCACAAGAAGGCCGTGATCGATGCCAAGCGCGGCAAGCTCTTCGCGAAGCTGATCAAGAACATCGAGGTCGCGGCCCGCACGGGCGGCGCCGACCTGGACGGTAACCCGACCCTGTTCGACGCCGTCCAGAAGGCGAAGAAGCAGTCGGTCCCGAACAAGAACATCGACTCCGCGCTCAAGCGCGGTGCGGGCCTCGAGGCCGGCGGCGCCGACTACGCCACGATCATGTACGAGGGCTACGGCCCGAACGGCGTCGCGGTGCTCATCGAGTGCCTCACCGACAACCGCAACCGCGCCGCCTCCGACGTGCGCGTGGCCATGACCCGCAACGGCGGCTCCATGGCCGACCCGGGCTCGGTCTCGTACCTGTTCAACCGCAAGGGCGTCGTCGTGCTCCCCAAGGGCGAGCTGTCCGAGGACGACGTCCTGGAGTCGGTGCTCGAAGCCGGCGCCGAGGAGGTCAACGACCTCGGTGAGTCCTTCGAGATCATCAGCGAGGCCACCGACCTGGTCGCGGTCCGTACCGCCCTCCAGGAGGCCGGCATCGACTACGACTCCGCCGAGTCCAGCTTCGTCCCGACCATGCAGGTCGAGCTCGACGAGGAGGGCGCGCGCAAGATGTTCAAGCTGATCGACGCGCTGGAGGACAGCGACGACGTGCAGAACGTCTTCGCCAACTTCGACGTCAGCGACGAGGTCATGGCGAAGGTCGACGCCTGATCGCGGCCGTTCCGCAGCGGGCCGACGGGGACACACCCCCGTCGGCCCGCTGTCGTTCGCGCGGCGTTGTCGGTGGCAGCGGATAGCCTGCACAAACAGGTGATCGAAGGAGGGGGCGGCGTGCGTGTTCTCGGGGTGGACCCGGGTCTGACCCGGTGCGGCGTCGGCGTCGTCGAAGGCGTCGCCGGTCGGCCCCTCACCATGCTCGGCGTCGGCGTGGTGCGGACCGCGGCGGACGACGACATCGGGGTGCGGCTGGTCGGCATCGAGCGCGGCATCGAGGAGTGGCTCGACCGCTTCTCGCCCGAACTCGTCGCCGTGGAGCGGGTGTTCAGCCAGCACAACGTGCGCACGGTGATGGGCACCGCCCAGGCGAGCGCCGTCGCCATGCTCTGCGCCTCCCGCCGGGGCATCCCCGTCGCCCTGCACACCCCCAGCGAGGTCAAGGCCGCCGTCACCGGCAGCGGACGCGCCGACAAGGCGCAGGTCGGCGCCATGGTGACCCGGCTGCTCCGGCTCTCCGCCCCGCCCAAGCCGGCCGACGCCGCCGACGCCCTGGCCCTCGCCATCTGCCACATCTGGCGGGCCCCCGCCCAGAACCGCCTCCAGCAGGCCGTCGCCCAGAACCGTCTCCAGCAGGCGGTCGCCCAGCAGGCGTCCGCAGTGAAAGGCCGAACCCGATGATCGCCTTCGTCAGCGGCCCGGTCGCCGCCCTCGCCCCCTCCACGGCCGTCATCGAGGTCGGCGGCGTGGGCATGGCCGTCCAGTGCACCCCCGGGACCCTCGCCGGACTGCGGATCGGGCAGGACACCCGCCTCGCCACCTCCCTCGTCGTGCGCGAGGACTCCCTCACCCTGTACGGCTTCGCCGACGACGACGAGCGCCAGGTCTTCGAGCTCCTCCAGACCGCCAGCGGCGTCGGCCCCCGCCTCGCCCAGGCCATGCTCGGTGTGCACAGCCCCGACGCGCTGCGCCTCGCCGTGTCCACCGGAGACGAGAAGGCCCTCATGGCCGTCCCCGGCATCGGCAAGAAGGGCGCGCAGAAACTCCTCCTCGAACTGAAGGACAAGCTCGGTGCCCCCCTCGGCAGCAGCGGCCTGGTCGGCGCCCAGCGCGCCGCCGCCTCGGGACCCGCGCCGTGGACCGAGCAGCTCACCGCCGCCCTGATCGGCCTCGGCTACGCGAGCCGCGAGGCCGAGGAGGCCGTCGGCGCGGTCGCCCCGCAGGCCGAGGCCGCCATCGCCGAGACCGGCACCGCCCCCGTACCGCAGCTGCTCCGCGCCGCCCTGCAGACCCTCAACCGCGCCCGCTGAACCACCCGTTGACCCACCACCCGGCCCGACCCGGCCGTACGAACGAGAAGGCATCCACCGTGAACTGGGACGACGACACCGCAGCCGAGGCCCCCGACGCCGAGGCGCGTATCGTCGGCGCCTCCGCCGAGGGCGACGACCAGGCCGTCGAAGCGGCCCTGCGCCCCAAGGACCTCAGCGAGTTCGTCGGCCAGGAGAAGGTCCGCCAGCAGCTCGACCTGGTCCTCAAGGCCGCCCGCCAGCGCGGCGCCACCGCCGACCACGTGCTGCTCTCCGGCGCCCCCGGCCTCGGCAAGACCACCCTCTCGATGATCATCGCCGCCGAGATGAACGCGCCGATCCGCATCACCTCGGGCCCCGCCATCCAGCACGCCGGAGACCTCGCCGCGATCCTCTCCTCCCTCCAGGAGGGGGAGATCCTCTTCCTCGACGAGATCCACCGCATGTCCCGGCCCGCCGAGGAGATGCTCTACATGGCGATGGAGGACTTCCGCGTCGACGTCATCGTCGGCAAGGGCCCCGGCGCCACCGCCATCCCCCTCGAACTCCCGCCCTTCACCCTCGTCGGCGCCACCACCCGGGCCGGACTCCTGCCGCCCCCGCTGCGCGACCGCTTCGGCTTCACCGGCCACATGGAGTTCTACGACCCGGCCGAGCTCCAGCGCGTGATCCACCGCTCCGCCGGGCTCCTCGACGTCGAGATCGACACGGCCGGTGCCGCCGAGATCGCCGGCCGCTCCCGCGGCACCCCCCGCATCGCCAACCGTCTGCTGCGCCGCGTCCGGGACTACGCGCAGGTCAGGGCCGACGGCGTCATCACCAGGGAGATCGCGGAGGCGGCCCTGAGGGTGTACGAGGTCGACGGCCGCGGCCTCGACCGGCTCGACCGCGCCGTCCTCGAAGCCCTCCTGAAGCTCTTCGGCGGCGGACCGGTCGGGCTCTCCACCCTCGCGGTCGCGGTGGGGGAGGAGCGCGAGACCGTCGAGGAGGTCGCCGAACCCTTCCTCGTACGCGAAGGACTGCTGGCCCGCACCCCCCGTGGCCGGGTGGCCACCCCGGCGGCCTGGGCGCACCTCGGACTCGTTCCGCCGCAGGCAGCGGGCCCGGCGGCGCCAGGAAGCGGACAACAGGGGCTCTTCGGGGCGTGACGGTGCGGACACTCGCCCGGACCGGAACCGGGGTGCGATGCTGGACGTTGTTCCATCGATGCGGACTCGCCTAGACTCCGCCGATGCCGCCCTTTCTGGTCGGCGCGCCCACCCCCGAAGATCAGGCCGCGGTTTCTCCGCGACCGTGCGAAGGAAACCCGTCCCGTGAGCATCGTGACCCTCCTCCCCTTCATCGTCCTCATCGGGGCCATGTTCCTGATGACCCGCTCTGCCAAGAAGAAGCAGCAGGCGGCGTCGCGGATGCGCGACGAGATGCAGCCCGGCACCGGCGTCCGCACCATCGGTGGGATGTACGCCACCGTCAAGGAGATCGGCGACGAGACCGTCCTCCTCGAGGTCGCGCCCGGCGTGCACGCCGTCTACGCGAAGAACGCCATCGGCGCGGTCCTCGAGGACTCCGAGTACAACCGCATCGTCCACGGTGACGACGACTCGGAATCCGCCGCCGTCGTCCCGGACGACGCCTCGTCGCTGACCGGGGCCGCCGAGGCCACCGACGGCGCGGAGACCGTCGAGGACGCGGAGCCGAAGGCCGATCTGACCAAGAAGTCGGACACGGCCGAGGCCGCCGAGGGCCAGAAGGACGGCAAGGCCGACGGCGAGACCGACGCGAAGTAGTCGCGGTCGGGGACACCGTGCACGCCCACCGGCGCGCACGGCCCCCGGAACGGTTCCACGTCTGCGGGGGAAGGTCCCCACACACACTTCGTGGCCGTCTCACGCATACCCGGCGGTAGACGGTTGGACAGGGAGATACGACAGGTGGCAGCACCGAAGAAGGGCCGAAGGCCGGCGGGGGGACAGAGCCGGCCGGGCCGCGCCCTGGCACTCATCCTGATCGCCATGGTCGCGCTCACCGGCGGCATGTTCTGGTCGGGGCACACCACCCCGCGTCTGGGCATCGACCTCGCCGGCGGTACGTCGATCACGCTCAAGGCCAAGGCTGATCCTGGCCAGGAGTCGGCGGTCAACGAGACCAACATGAACACCGCCGTCGGCATCATCGAGCGCCGCGTCAACGGTCTCGGTGTCTCCGAGGCCGAGGTCCAGACGCAGGGCCGCGAGAACATCATCGTCAACATCCCCCGCGGGACGAACGAGAAGCAGGCCCGGGAGCAGGTCGGTACCACCGCCCAGCTCTACTTCCGGCCCGTGCTCGCGGTGACGAGCGGCGGTGCCGCGCCGGCGCCGAGCACCAGCTCCTCCGGCTCCCCCTCGACCCCGCCGAAGCCGTCCTCCTCCGCCTCCGGCTCGTCCGTGGGCGAGAAGACGGCCACCCCGACGGCCACCGGCGCCACCCAGGGCCGTGCGCTCACCGACGCCCTCAAGGCGCCGAGCCCCACGCCCAGCGGCAGCGCCTCGCCCTCCGCGACGCCGAAGGCCACCGGCACCCCCTCGGCGACCCCGACGCCCGACGCCGGCACCGCCGCGCTCGAGCAGAAGTTCTCCGCCCTGAACTGCCTCGACCCCAAGCAGCGCACCGCCGCCGGTCAGGGAGTCAAGCCGACCGAGCCCACCGTCGCCTGTGGCGAGGACGCCCCCGGCGTGTGGTCGAAGTACATCCTCGGACCGGCCGAGGTCGAGGGCCGTGACGTCGACGACGCCAAGGGCGCCCTCGACCAGCAGCGCGGCATGTGGATCGTGACCATGGACTTCACGGACGCGGGTTCGAAGAAGTTCCAGGCGATCACCAGCAAGCTGTCGGCCCAGACCGACCCGCAGAACCGCTTCGCGATCGTCCTGGACGGCGAGGTCGTCTCGGCGCCCTCGGTGCGCCAGACGCTCAGCGCCAGCGCGGAGATCTCCGGCAACTTCAACCAGGAGTCCGCCCAGGACCTCGGCAACATCCTGTCGTACGGCGCCCTGCCGCTGACCTTCGAGACGCAGAGCGTCGACACCGTCACCGCCGCCCTCGGCGGTGACCAGCTGGAGGCCGGTCTGATCGCCGGCGCCATCGGTCTCGGCCTCGTCATCATCTACCTGGTCGCGTACTACCGCGGTCTGTCGCTCGTCGCCATCCTCAGCCTCGGCGTCTCCGCGCTCCTCACCTACGTGATCATGTCGCTGCTCGGCCCGGCCATCGGCTTCGCGCTGAACCTGCCGGCCGTCTGCGGAGCCATCGTCGCCATCGGTATCACCGCGGACTCGTTCATCGTCTACTTCGAGCGCATCCGCGACGAACTCCGCGAGGGACGCACGCTCCGCCCGGCCGTCGAGCGTGCCTGGCCGCGCGCCCGCCGCACCATCATGGTCTCCGACTTCGTGTCGTTCCTGGCCGCGGCCGTGCTCTTCATCGTCACCGTCGGCAAGGTCCAGGGCTTCGCGTTCACGCTCGGCCTGACCACCCTGCTCGACGTCGTCGTGGTGTTCCTCTTCACCAAGCCGGTCATGACGCTCCTCGCGCGGACCAAGTTCTTCGGTGACGGCCACGCCTGGTCGGGCCTCGACCCGAAGCGGCTCGGCGCCAAGCCACCGCTGCGCCGTACCCGCCGTGCCTCCGCTTCCGCCGCTGGCCCCGTCGACCCGAAGGAGGCGTGAGATGTCGAAGCTCGGCGATCTCGGCGCCCGGCTCCACCGCGGTGAGGTCGGCTACGACTTCATCGGCAACCGCAAGATCTGGTATGGCCTGTCCATCCTGATCACGATCACCGCCATCGCCGCCCTGGCCGTCCGCGGCCTCAACATGGGCATCGAGTTCCAGGGCGGTGCCGTCTTCACCACCCCGAAGTCGGAGATCTCCGTCAGCCAGGCGCAGGAGTACGCGGAAGAGGCCTCCGGCCACGACGCGATCGTCCAGCAGCTCGGCAACGGCTCCCTGCGCATCCAGGTCGGCGGCCTCGACACCGCGCAGTCCGACCAGGTCCGCTCGGAGCTCGCCAAGGACCTGAACGTCCCCGAGGACAAGATCGCGGCGGAACTCGTCGGCCCCAGCTGGGGTGAGCAGATCGCCAACAAGGCCTGGACGGGTCTCGGGGTCTTCATGATCCTCGTGGTGATCTACCTCGCCATCGCCTTCGAGTGGAGAATGGCGGTCGCGGCGCTCATCGCCCTCATCCACGACCTCACGATCACGGTGGGCATCTACTCGCTGGTCGGCTTCGAGGTCACGGTCGGTACGGTGATCGGTCTGCTGACCATCCTCGGCTATTCGCTGTACGACACGGTCGTCGTCTTCGACTCCCTCAAGGAGCAGACGAAGGACATCACGAAGCAGACCCGCTTCACGTACAGCGAGCTGGCGAACCGCTCGATCAACGGCACCCTCGTCCGTTCGATCAACACCACCGTCGTCGCGCTGCTGCCGGTCGCCGGCCTGCTCTTCATCGGTGGCGGCGTCCTCGGCGCCGGCATGCTCAACGACATCTCGCTGTCGCTGTTCGTCGGTCTCGCCGCCGGCGCGTACTCCTCGATCTTCATCGCCACCCCGCTCGTCGCGGACCTCAAGGAGCGCGAGCCGTCGATCAAGGCGCTCAAGAAGCGCATCGTCGCCAGGCGGGCAGCCGCGAGGGACGAGGCCGCGGACGGCCCGTACGCGGACGAGGGCGAGGCCGCCGTCGTCGGCCCGCGCGCGAGCCGCCGTGGCCGCGCGCAGGAGCACCGAGGATGACCGCGGAGGCCCAGGACGTCACCGCGCTCCTGCTCAGCCGCATCCGTGACGTCCCCGACTATCCGAAGCCGGGCGTGCTGTTCAAGGACATCACGCCGCTGCTCGCGGACCCCGAGGCGTTCACGGCGCTGACCGACACCCTCGCCGCCCTGTGCTCCGCGCACGGCGCGACGAAGATCGTCGGCCTCGAGGCGCGCGGCTTCATCCTGGCCGCCCCGGTGGCCGTCCGCGCGGGCCTGGGCTTCATCCCGGTCCGCAAGGCCGGCAAGCTCCCCGGGGCGACCCTCCGCCAGGCGTACGAGCTGGAGTACGGCACCGCCGAGATCGAGGTGCACGCCGAGGACCTGGCCGCGGGCGACCGCGTCATGGTCATCGACGACGTCCTCGCCACCGGCGGTACGGCCGAGGCCTCGATCGAGCTCATCCGCCGCGCCGGCGCAGAGGTGGCGGGCGTCGCGGTCCTCCTGGAGCTCGGCTTCCTCCCGGGCCGCGCCCGGCTGGAGCCCGCCCTGGACGGGGCGCCGCTCACGGCCCTCATCCGCGTCTGACCGGTCCGGCCTTCCGCCCCCTCGGGGGCGAGGCGTACGACGACGGGCGCCCCGGGACCTCCCGGGGCGCCCGTCGTCGTTCCGAAGGCGGGGCCGCAGGTGAGGCCACCGCGTGCGCGTCGTCACTCCCGGCTCGATACCATGGGCTTTCCGGGCCTGTCCGGGGGACCCGGAACCTCCCCCAGACTCCCCGGGGGGACCGCCAGAGGAGCGCTCTTGCCAGACGAGGCCCAGCCACTCTCCGCCGCGCAGCCCGACCCGAAGGCCGACCAGGCCGCGCCGGGGACGGGCACGCCCGAGAACAAGCCCGCGGAGACGGGGCCCACGCCTGCCGCGCCCGCGCCGTCCGCCCCCGAGGCCCCCGCCCCCGCGCGGCCCGCCCCGGCCGCGCCCTCCCGCTCGGGCGGCTCCTCCAACCGCGTGCGCGCCCGCCTGGCCCGGCTCGGCGTCCAGCGCTCCTCCCCGTACAACCCGGTTCTCGAACCGCTGCTCCGGATCGTCCGCTCCAACGACCCCAAGATCGAGACGGCGACGCTCCGCCAGATCGAGCGGGCCTACCAGGTCGCCGAGCGCTGGCACCGGGGTCAGAAGCGCAAGAGCGGCGACCCGTACATCACGCACCCGCTCGCCGTGACCACCATCCTCGCCGAGCTCGGCATGGACCCGGCGACCCTGATGGCCGGTCTGCTGCACGACACCGTCGAGGACACCGAGTACGGCCTCGACACCCTCCGGCGGGACTTCGGCGACCAGGTCGCCCTCCTCGTCGACGGCGTCACCAAGCTCGACAAGGTCAAGTTCGGCGAGGCCGCCCAGGCCGAGACCGTCCGCAAGATGGTCGTCGCCATGGCCAAGGACCCGCGCGTCCTGGTCATCAAGCTCGCGGACCGCCTGCACAACATGCGCACCATGCGCTACCTCAAGCGGGAGAAGCAGGAGAAGAAGGCCCGCGAGACGCTGGAGATCTACGCGCCCCTGGCCCACCGCCTGGGCATGAACACCATCAAATGGGAGCTGGAGGACCTCGCCTTCGCGATCCTCTACCCCAAGATGTACGACGAGATCGTCCGGCTCGTCGCCGAGCGCGCCCCCAAGCGGGACGAGTACCTCGCCATAGTGACCGACGAGGTCCAGACCGACCTGCGTGCCGCCCGCATCAAGGCCACCGTCACCGGCCGTCCCAAGCACTACTACAGCGTCTACCAGAAGATGATCGTCCGCGGCCGTGACTTCGCGGAGATCTACGACCTGGTCGGCATCCGTGTCCTCGTCGACACCGTCCGCGACTGCTACGCCGCCCTCGGCACCGTCCACGCGCGATGGAACCCGGTCCCCGGCCGGTTCAAGGACTACATCGCGATGCCGAAGTTCAACATGTACCAGTCGCTGCACACGACGGTCATCGGACCCAACGGCAAGCCCGTCGAGCTGCAGATCCGCACCTTCGACATGCACCGGCGCGCCGAGTACGGCATCGCCGCCCACTGGAAGTACAAGCAGGAGGCCGTCGCCGGAGCCTCCAAGGTGCGCGCCGAGGTACCGAGGAAGGTCGGCAAGGACGACCACCTCAACGACATGGCGTGGCTGCGCCAGCTCCTCGACTGGCAGAAGGAGACCGAGGACCCCAGCGAGTTCCTGGAGTCCCTGCGCTTCGACCTCTCCCGCAACGAGGTCTTCGTCTTCACGCCCAAGGGCGACGTCATCGCCCTGCCCGCCGGGGCCACGCCCGTCGACTTCTCCTACGCGGTCCACACCGAGGTCGGCCACCGCACCATAGGGGCGAGGGTCAACGGGCGGCTCGTACCGCTCGAATCGACCCTCGACAACGGCGACCTGGTCGAGGTCTTCACCTCCAAGGCCGCCGGCGCCGGGCCCTCCCGCGACTGGCTGGGCTTCGTCAAGTCCCCGCGCGCCCGCAACAAGATCCGCGCCTGGTTCTCCAAGGAGCGCCGGGACGAGGCCATCGAGCAGGGCAAGGACTCCATCGCGCGGGCCATGCGCAAGCAGAACCTGCCGATCCAGCGGATCCTCACCGGCGACTCCCTCGTCACCCTCGCCCACGAGCTGCGCTACAGCGACATCTCCTCGCTGTACGCGGCGATCGGCGAGGGCCATGTCACCGCCCAGTCCATCGTGCAGAAGCTGGTCCAGGCGCTCGGCGGCGAGGAGGCGGCCACCGAGGACGTCGACGAGGCGAGCCCGCCGACGCGCGGCCGGTCCAAGCGCCGCGCCAACGCCGACCCCGGTGTGGTCGTCAAGGGCGTCGAGGACGTCTGGGTGAAGCTGGCCCGCTGCTGCACCCCCGTGCCCGGCGACCCGATCATCGGCTTCGTCACCCGCGGCAGCGGCGTGTCGGTTCACCGCAGCGACTGCGTCAACGTGGACTCGCTCTCCCGCGAGCCGGAGCGGATCCTCGAGGTCGAGTGGGCCCCCACGCAGTCCTCGGTTTTCCTCGTCGCCATCCAGGTCGAGGCGCTCGACCGGTCCCGGCTGCTCTCGGACGTGACCCGGGTCCTCTCGGACCAGCACGTCAACATCCTCTCGGCGGCCGTCCAGACCTCCCGCGACCGGGTGGCCACCTCGCGCTTCACCTTCGAGATGGGCGACCCGAAGCACCTCGGTCACGTCCTGAAGGCCGTGCGGGGCGTGGAGGGCGTCTACGACGTGTACCGCGTGACCTCGGCCCGCAGGCCGTAGCGAGCAGCACGAGGAAGGCCCCCCGGCAGCGAGCCGGGGGGCCTTCCTCGTACGTCACGGCCGTCAGCCGCCGAACTCCTGCAGGCCCTTCAGCGCCTGGTCGAGCAGGGCCTGACGGCCCTCGAGCTCACGCGAGAGCTTGTCGGCCTTGGCGTCGTTGCCCGCGGCACGGGCCGCGTCGATCTGCTTGCGCAGCTTCTCGACCGCGTCCTGGAGCTGACCGGTCAGACCCGCGGCACGCGCGCGTGCCTCCGGGTTCGTGCGGCGCCACTCGGCCTCCTCGGACTCCTGGATCGCCCGCTCCACCGCCTGCATCCGGCCCTCGACCTTGGGCCGGGCGTCCCGCGGCACGTGGCCCACGGCCTCCCACCGCTCGTTGAGGGAACGGAAGGCCGCGCGCGCCGCCTTCAGGTCCGTCACCGGCAGCAGCTTCTCGGCCTCGGTCGCGAGCTCCTCCTTCAGCTTGAGGTTCTCGGTCTGCTCCGCGTCCCGCTCGGCGAAGACCTCACCGCGCGCCGCGAAGAAGACGTCCTGGGCGCCGCGGAAGCGGTTCCACAGATCGTCCTCGTGCTCGCGCTGGGCGCGGCCGGCCGCCTTCCACTCCGTCATCAGCTCGCGGTACCGGGCAGCCGTGGTGCCCCAGTCGGTGGAGCCGGACAGCGACTCCGCCTCGGCGACCAGGCGCTCCTTGGCCTTGCGGGCGTCCTCACGCTGGGCGTCCAGCGAGGCGAAGTGAGCCTTGCGGCGCTTCGAGAACGCCGAGCGGGCGTGCGAGAAACGGTGCCACAGCTCGTCGTCGGACTTGCGGTCGAGCCGGGGGAGACCCTTCCAGGTGTCCACCAGGGCCCGCAGCCGCTCGCCCGCCGAGCGCCACTGCTCGCTCTGGGCCAGTTCCTCGGCCTCCGTGACGAGCTTCTCCTTCGCCGCGCGGGCCTCGTCGGTCTGCTTCGCCTTCTGTGCCTTCCGCTCCTCGCGGCGCGAGTCGACCGTCTCGACGAGCTTGTCGAGACGGGTCGAGAGCGCGGCCAGGTCACCGACGGCGTGGTGCTCGTCGACCTGCTGCCGGATGTGCTCGATCGCCGCGGTGGCGTCCTTCGCCGAGAGGTCGGTGGTCCTCACCCGCTTCTCGAGGAGGCCGATCTCGACGACCAGGCCCTCGTACTTGCGCTCGAAGTAGGCCAGGGCCTCTTCGGGGGTGCCGGCCTGCCACGATCCGACGACCTTCTCACCCTCGGCCGTCCGCACGTACACGGTGCCCGTCTCGTCGACGCGGCCCCACGGGTCGCTGCTCACAGCGCCTCCTCACCATGATGCCGTCGCGGGGTCGTACCCCCCGGGCATCGTCCACAGTTTCCCGGCGGGCCTCGCCCGCCTTCCGCAGCGTGGCCGACGGCCCAACGCTGCACAACGCCAATCTAGGCGAACCGCGGCCCGGCTGTCCGCACTCAGCGCGACCGAGATTCGACGGTCACGCGGACGTGCGGACGCCCGGCTCACTTCTTCGTGACGGTCGCCTTCTCGATGGTCACGGCCTTCTTCGGGGCACCGTCCGTGGCGCCGCCCACGACGCCCGCTCCGGCCACGTCCTGGACCGCCTTCAGGCCGGCCGCGTCGATCTTCCCGAAGGGGGTGTAGGCCGGCGGCAGCTTGGTGTCCTTGTAGACGAGGAAGAACTGCGAGCCGCCGGTGTTCGGCTGCGAGGTGTTCGCCATGGCCACGGTGCCGGCCGGGAAGGTCACCGAGCCGTCCGCACCCGCCTTGCCGAGGGCGCCCAGGTTCTCGTCCGGGATGGTGTACCCGGGGCCGCCGGTGCCGTCGCCCTTCGGGTCGCCGCACTGGAGCACGAAGATGCCCCCGGTGGTGAGCCGGTGGCACTTCGTCCCGTCGAAGTACTTCTTGTCGGCGAGGCTCTTGAAGGAGTTCACCGTGCGCGGGGTCTTCGCCGCGTCCATGGTGATCGTGATGTCGCCCTCGTTGGTCTTCAGAGCCATGGTGTACGTGCCCTTGGGGTCCACGGACATCGCGGGCTCCGGGTTCGCCGAGGCGCTGCCGGTGGGCGTCGGCGTGGGCGTGCCGCTCGCCGCGCTGTCCGAGTCCTTCGGGGAGTCGTCGCCCGTCAGCGCCACGGACGCGTACACGGCGCCGCCCGCCGCGAGGACCACCGCGAGGGCGGCCGCGACGACGGTGTTGCGGCGCTTCGCCTTGCGCCGGTTCTCCTCCCGCCGCTGCTGCTGCCGCACGTACTTCTCCCTGGCAAGCTGCCGCCGCCGCTGATCGCTGGTGACCACCGGTTCCGCTCCTGTCGCTCGTCTGTTCCTGTCCTGGCCGGATGTGCCCGTACCGTATACGGGTTGGCTGTGGAACCGGCACCGCCGGTAGGCTCTGATCTGCCGAATCCCGTGTTTCCCGTGATTTCCGCGCCCCGTGCCGGACGACGACCAAGGACGAGACGTGCTGATTGCTGGGTTCCCCGTCGGGGCCTGGGGGACCAACTGCTATCTGGTCGCCCCCGCCGCGGGCGAGGAGTGCGTGATCATCGACCCCGGCCACCAGGCCGCCCAGGGCGTCGAGGAGACGCTGAAGAAGCACCGGCTGAAGCCCGTCGCCGTCGTCCTCACCCATGGACACATCGACCACGTCGCCTCCGTCGTCCCGGTGTGCGGCGCCCACGACGTCCCCGCGTGGATCCACCCGTCCGACCGCTTCATGATGAGCGACCCGGAGAAGGCCCTCGGCCGCTCCATCGGGATGCCGCTCATGGGCGAGCTGACCGTGGGAGAGCCCGACGACGTGCGGGAACTCACCGACGGCGCCGAGCTGAAGCTCGCCGGTCTCGACTTCTCCGTCGCCCACGCGCCCGGTCATACCAAGGGGTCGGTGACCTTCAGGATGCCGGAGACCACGGAGATCCCGTCCGTCTTCTTCTCCGGGGACCTGCTGTTCGCCGGCTCCATCGGACGCACCGACCTTCCCGGAGGTGACATGGACGAGATGCTCGCTTCGCTGGCGCGTGTGTGCCTGCCGCTCGACAACTCGACCGTGGTGCTGTCGGGACACGGTCCCCAGACGACCATCGGCCAGGAGCGCGCCACGAACCCCTATCTGCGGGACGTGGCCGCCGGCCTCGGGAGCACGGACGCTCCCCGACGAGGAATGTGACGACCCACGTGAGCACCTTCAAGGCACCCAAGGGCACCTACGACCTGCTGCCGCCCCGTTCCGCGACCTTCCTCGCGGTGCGCGAGGCGATCGCCGCCCCGCTGCGCGACTCCGGCTACGGCTACGTCGAGACCCCCGGCTTCGAGGACGTCAAGCTGTTCTCCCGCGGCGTCGGCGAGTCCACCGACATCGTGTCCAAGGAGATGTACACCCTCACGACCAAGGGCGGCGACGAGCTTGCCCTGCGGCCCGAGGGCACCGCGTCCGTCCTGCGCGCGGCCCTCCAGGGCAATCTGCACAAGCTCGGCAACCTGCCGGTCAAGCTCTGGTACTCGGGCTCCTACTACCGCTACGAGCGGGCCCAGGCAGGCCGCTACCGTCACTTCTCGCAGGTCGGCGCCGAGGCGATCGGCGCCGAGGACCCGGCGCTCGACGCCGAGCTGATCATCCTCGCCGACCAGGCGTACCGCTCGCTCGGCCTGCGCAACTTCCGCATCCTGCTGAACTCGCTCGGCGACAAGGAGTGCCGTCCCGTCTACCGGGAGGCCCTCCAGTCCTTCCTGCGCGGGCTCGACCTCGACGAGGACACCCTGCGCCGCGCCGAGATCAACCCGCTGCGGGTCCTCGACGACAAGCGCGAGTCCGTGCAGAAGCAGCTGGTCGGCGCGCCGCTCCTGCGCGACTACCTGTGCGACGCGTGCAAGGCGTACCACGAGGAGGTGCGCGCCCTGGTCTCCGCGGCCGGTGTCGTCTTCGAGGACGACGCCAGGCTCGTACGCGGCCTCGACTACTACACCCGTACGACCTTCGAGTTCGTCCACGGCGGTCTCGGCTCGCAGTCGGCGGTCGGCGGCGGCGGCCGCTACGACGGCCTCTCCGAGATGATCGGCGGCCCCGCGCTGCCCTCCGTTGGCTGGGCGCTCGGCGTGGACCGCACGGTCCTCGCGCTGGAGGCGGAGGGCATCGAGCTCGACCTCCCCGCCGCCACCAGCGTCTTCGCGGTGGCCATCGGCGAGGAGGCGCGCCGCCTGCTGTTCGGCAAGGTCACCGAACTGCGCCGGGAGGGCATCGCCGCGGACTTCTCCTTCGGGGGCAAGGGCCTCAAGGGCGCCATGAAGGACGCCAACCGCTCCGGTGCCCGCTTCGCCGTCGTCGCCGGCGAGCGCGACCTCGCCGAGGGCGTCGTCCAGCTCAAGGACATGGAGTCCGGCGAGCAGCAGGCGGTCCCCGTGGACGGTCTCCTCGACGCGGTACGGGCCAGGCTGGCCTGACGGGCCGGGTACGGACACCGGCAGGGGCCCGGACCACGCACGCGTGGGCCGGGCCCCTCCCGCGTGCTCCTTATCCCCCGCGAACGGCGGACGCGGGGGGCGGTGCGGCAGAATGGCCGTGCCCGACAGGCGGACGATCGAGGGACAAGGCGACATGACGAAGGCAGCGGTGGAAGAGGCCGCGTCCGGCCGCGACGGCGCCGGCACGATCGGCGCGGGCAGGGCTTTCGCCTGGCTTCTCGTGATCACCGGAGCGGCCGGGGTGCTCGCCGCCTGGGTCATCACGATCGACAAGTTCAAGCTGCTGGAAGACCCGAACTTCACCCCGGGGTGCAGCCTCAACCCGATCGTCTCCTGCGGCAACATCATGAAGAGCGACCAGGCCTCGGTCTTCGGCTTCCCGAACCCGATGCTCGGCCTCGTCACGTACGCCATGGTGGTCGCGATCGGTCTGGGTCTCCTCGCCGGAGCCCGCTACCGCCGCTGGTACTGGCTCGGTCTCAACGCCGGCACGCTCTTCGGCGTCGGCTTCTGCACCTGGCTCACCTATCAGTCGCTGTACGAGATCAACTCGCTCTGCCTGTGGTGCTGCCTGGCCTGGGTCGCCACCATCGTCATGTTCTGGTACGTGACCTCGCACAACGTCCGCCACGGCGTCATCCCCGCCCCCCGCGGCCTCAGGACCTTCTTCGACGAGTTCACCTGGATCCTGCCCGTCCTGCACATCGGGATCATCGGCATGCTCATCCTGACCCGCTGGTGGGACTTCTGGACGGGCTGACGCAGGACCGCGCTGTCGGTGCGGTGACCTAGGCTTCATGACTGTGGAGCCCGACCTCTTTACCGCAGCGGCCGAAGACCGCCAGGAGAAGGACCCGACCAGCAGCCCGCTGGCCGTCCGGATGCGCCCGCGCACCCTCGACGAGGTGGTGGGCCAGAAGCACCTGCTCAAGCCCGGCTCGCCGCTGCGCCGCCTGGTGGGCGACGGGGACGGCGGCCCCGCCGGCGCGTCATCGGTGATCCTCTGGGGCCCGCCGGGCATCGGAAAGACCACCCTCGCCTACGTCGTCTCGAAGGCGACGAACAAGCGGTTCGTGGAGCTCTCCGCGATCACCTCGGGCGTCAAGGAGGTCCGCGCCGTCATCGACGGCGCCCGGCGCGCGGTCGGCGGCTACGGCAAGGAGACCGTCCTCTTCCTGGACGAGATCCACCGCTTCTCCAAGGCCCAGCAGGACTCGCTCCTGCCCGCCGTCGAGAACCGCTGGGTGACGCTGATCGCCGCCACCACGGAGAACCCGTACTTCTCCGTGATCTCCCCGCTCCTCTCCCGCTCGCTGCTCCTCACCCTGGAGCCGCTGACCGACGACGACCTGCGCGGCCTGATGGCGCGGGCCCTCACCGGCGAGCGGGGACTCGGCGGGGCCGTGACCCTGCCGGAGGACGCCGAGGCCCACCTCCTGCGCGTCGCGGGCGGCGACGCCCGGCGCGCCCTGACCGCCCTGGAGGCGGCGGCGGGAGCCGCCATCGCCAAGGGCGAGCCGGAGATCACCCTCCAGACGGTCGAGGAGACCGTCGACCGCGCGGCCGTGACGTACGACCGGGACGGCGACCAGCACTACGACGTGGCCAGCGCGCTCATCAAGTCGATCCGCGGCTCGGACGTGGACGCGGCCCTGCACTACCTGGCGCGGATGATCGAGGCGGGGGAGGACCCGCGGTTCATCGCCCGGCGGCTGATGATCTCCGCGAGCGAGGACATCGGCCTCGCCGACCCGAACGCGCTGCCGATCACCGTCGCCGCCGCGCAGGCCGTCGCCATGATCGGTTTCCCGGAGGCGGCGCTCACCCTGAGCCACGCCACCATCGCCCTGGCCCTGGCCCCCAAGTCGAACGCCGCGACGACCGCGATCGGCGCCGCCCTCGCGGACGTACGGAACGGCCTCGCGGGCTCGGTCCCGGCGCACCTGCGCGACGGCCACTACAAGGGAGCGGCCAAGCTCGGCCACGCCCAGGGCTATGTGTACCCGCACGACGTCCCGGGCGGCATCGCGTCCCAGCAGTACGCCCCGGACACGATCCACGGCAAGCACTACTACGAGCCGACCCGCTACGGCGCGGAGGCGAGGTACGCGGACGTGGTGGAGCGCGTACGGGCCCGCCTGAAGGGCCAGGAGTAGCACTCCGACGCCGTGCGTGAGCACTCTCCGGACCCGGTACACTGGTGCGGATTGCTGCGTCCCGTGTCCGGCTCCGGTCGGCACACCAGAACGGGACAGTCAGCCGGAGACCCGGCCCCCGGGCGGGGTTTCCAGGAGCGTCGCGCACCTTCGAAGGTGTCGCGTGCCACCCACCACCACCCGGTTCCCGGGAGCGGCGGTGGGTCGTTCGCGTGCTGCACGTATGTGCCCAGACCTGGGAGCGGCTGCCCGGCAGGTCCGTCCCGTACGGACCCGGCGGGTTTCCCGGCTGCGGATGCGACCTCCCCTAACCCTGGTGAAGCCGTTACGTACGAAGAGAGAGGTTGGTTCATGCCGAACCAGTCCCGTCCCAAGGTCAAGAAGTCGCGTGCCCTCGGCATCGCGCTGACCCCCAAGGCTGTCAAGTACTTCGAGGCCCGCCCCTACCCGCCGGGCGAGCACGGCCGTGGCCGCAAGCAGAACTCGGACTACAAGGTCCGTCTGCTCGAGAAGCAGCGTCTGCGCGCCCAGTACGACATCAGCGAGCGCCAGATGGCCCGCGCCTACGACCGCGCCAAGAAGGCCGAGGGCAAGACGGGCGAGGCGCTGGTCGTCGAGCTCGAGCGCCGCCTCGACGCCCTGGTCCTGCGTTCGGGCATCGCCCGCACCATCTACCAGGCCCGTCAGATGGTCGTCCACGGCCACATCCAGGTCAACGGCGGCAAGGTCGACAAGCCGTCGTTCCGCGTCCGTCCCGACGACGTCGTGATGGTCCGCGAGCGCAGCCGCACCAAGCCGCTGTTCGAGATGGCCCGCGAGGGTGGCTTCGCCGCCGACGGCGAGACCCCGCGCTACCTGCAGGTCAACCTGAAGGCCCTGGCCTTCCGCCTCGACCGCGACCCGAACCGCAAGGAAATCCCGGTCATCTGCGACGAGCAGCTGGTCGTCGAGTACTACGCCCGCTGACCCAGGCGTACTACCGCGGTTCCCGGCCCGCCGCTTCCCCGCCCTTTCCGGTGGGGGAGTCGGCGGGCTTCCGCGTGCCCGGGACCGACGACGACCCCGCCGTACGGAAGGGACGCGGGGCGGACGCCCCCCCGGCGCCCGCGAGGGTCGGCCCGCGGCCGAACGCCAGCGCGCGCTCCACCGCCTCCGCCGCCGACAGGGCCTGGCCCGCACGGAACGCGGTGCCGTACGCCTCCGCCCCCAGCGCCTCCTCCGCCCGCTGCGCGCACAACGACCTCGGCCCGTCGAACGCCTCCGAGCCGAAGAGCCGGACACCCACCGTGTCCCACACCGGCACCGTCGCCCCCTGGAGCACCGCCGCCTCCACCGGGTCGCCCTCGCTCACCGCCACCAGGGCGAGCACCTCGATCGCGAGGACGAGCCCGACCAGGTCACGGAAGGTGTGGTTGATCAGGACGCACTCGGTCAGCAGCTCCCTGGCCTCGCCGTACGCGCCCCTGCTCCACGCGGCATACGCCAGCACGTACAGCGCGTACGCCCGGGTCCACAGCTCGCCCCGCTCCTCGCAGATCTCCCGGACCTCCCGGCAGAGGACGGCCGCCCCCTCCAGGTCGCCCCGGAAGGCCCGCGCCATCGCCACCTCGACCTGCCCCATCAGCACGTTGCTGTTCAACTCGCCGAGTTCCCGGTACGCGACGAGCGCCCGTCCGATCAGCTCCTCGGCCCGCGGCATGTCGTCCGTGAGCAGCGCGAGACAGCCCATCCGGTGCGTCGCGTACGCCTCCGCCAGCGGGTTCCGCGAGGACCGGGCCCGCTCCCCGCACTCGTGCAGCGCCGCCACCGCCGCCGTGCCGTCCCCCTGCAGCACCGCCACGTACCCGAGGACCCACAGCGCCTTCAGCCGCGCCTCCTCGTGCCCGGACTCCAGCGCCAGCGCACGCTCCAGCCAGTGCCGGCCCTCCGACAGACGCCCGCAGCCCACCCACGCGAACCAGAGCGTGCCCGCCAGGTGCTGGGCGATATGCGCGTCCTCGGAGAGTTCGAGACACAGTTCCAGGGCCGCCCGCAGATGCGGCAGCGCCGCCTCCGTGAGGGCCGCCACCTCCGGCTGGCGCGGGCTGAACCACTCCAGCTCGCACCAGGTGGCCAGGCCCATGTACCAGTCGCGGTGCCGCCGCCGCATCCGCTCCGTGTCGTCGAGCGCCGTCAGCCACTCCGCCCCGTACGCGGCGACCGTGTCGAGCATCCGGTAGGAGGGACCGAGCGGAGTGTCCTCCCGGGTGAGCAGCGACTGCGCGAGCAGTCCGCCGAGCAGATCCAGGATCCGCTCCGGCGGCAGCTCCGGGCCCCCGCACACGTACTCCACGGCCTCCAGGTCGAAGGGACCGGGGAACACCGAGAGCCGCGCCCAGAGGAGCCGTTCCTCCGGGGTGCACAGCTCATGGCTCCAGCCGATGGCCGTGCGCAGCGTCTGGTGGCGGGGGAGCGCCCCGCGCGCGCCGTCCGTGAGCAGCCGGAAGCGGTCGTCGAGGCGCAGCAGCATCTGTCCGACGGAGAGGAGGGGGAGCCGCCCGGCCGCCAGTTCCAGGGCGAGCGGGATCCCGTCGAGCCGTCGGCACAGCTCGTGAGCGGCGCCCTCGTCGGCCGGCGGAGTGGGCGCGCCCGCCTCCGCCGCCCGTTCCGCCAGCAGCGTCACCGCGTCCGCCTCGCCCAGCGGCGCCAGCGGGAAGACGGTCTCGCCCGCCACGCGCAGGGGCCGGCGGCCGACCGCGAGGACGGTGAGCCCGGGAGCGTGCGCGAGGATCTCCCGTACCAGCGGGGCGCAGTGCTCCACGAGGTGCTCGAAACCGTCGACGACGAGGAGCAGTCGCCGCTCCGCGAGATGGTCGAGGAGCATCTCGCGCGGCTCCCTCGGGGTGTGGTCGGTCAGGCCGAGCGCCTCGGCCAGGGCGTACTCGACCAGTCCGGGGTCCCGGAGGGACGCGAGCTCGGCCAGCCGCACCCCGTCGCCGTAGCGTTTCTGCGCGGCGGTGGCAGCGCGCAGCGCGAGCCGGGTCTTGCCGACCCCGCCCACACCCACGACCGTGACGAGGCGGGACTCTTCGAGGAGCGCCGTCAGGGCGGCCTGCTCTGCGGACCGGCCGACGAACCGGTTCAGCTCCGCCGGGAGATTGCTGCGTCGCATGGGACACGGAGCGTACTCACCGGGACGCTCTCCGTACAATCGGTTCCCGCAACTCCCCTCCCACGGGCGGTAATGCGGTACGGCGGGAGAGTCCGGGCGCGATAGGGTCGTGGAACGACCTTTCGCAAGGGCCCGACGACAGCAGAGAGCGGTGCAGAGTGACCGGTGGAGAGGTTGCCGGGATTCTGGTGGCCGTCTTCTGGGCGATCCTGGTCTCCTTCCTCGCCGTGGTGCTGGTGAGGTTGGCGCAGACGCTCAGGGCGACCACCAGGCTGGTGGCGGACGTGACCGAGCAGGCCGTGCCCCTGCTCGCGGACGCCTCCGCGACGGTGCGCTCCGCGCGGACCCAGCTCGACCGGGTCGACGCCATCGCCTCGGACGTCCAGGAGGTCACCTCCAACGCCTCCGCGCTCTCCTCCACCGTCGCCACCGCCTTCGGCGGCCCGCTCGTCAAGGTGGCCGCCTTCGGCTACGGCGTGCGCAAGGCGCTCGGCCGGAGCGGGGACGGCGAGGACGTGCCGCGCGCCCGCTCGCGCCGTACTGTGATCGTCGGCCGTACCGTGCCGTCCTCCCGACGCCGGAAGCAGAAGGGCTGAGCCGCGATGTTCCGCCGTACGTTCTGGTTCACGGCCGGCGCAGCCGCCGGCGTGTGGGCCACCACCAAGGTCAACCGGAAGCTGAAGCAGCTGACCCCCGAGAGCCTCGCGGCCCAGGCGGCGAACAAGGCGATCGAGACCGGCCACCGCCTCAAGGACTTCGCCCTCGACGTGAGGGCGGGCATGGTCCAGCGGGAAGCCGAACTGGGCGAGGCGCTCGGTCTGGACACAGCCGTCGACCAGGACCACGAGCTTCCGCCACCCCGTCGCAGGGCCGCGCTCGATCCCACCGCGCGCCCGACCACGACGCGTTCCACCCCCACGATCTCGTACAACCGGAATGAGGACCACTGATGGAGTCGGCTGAAATCCGCCGCCGCTGGCTGAGCTTCTTCGAGGAGCGCGGGCACACCGTCGTCCCTTCGGCGTCGCTCATCGCGGACGACCCGACTCTGCTGCTCGTCCCCGCCGGCATGGTGCCCTTCAAGCCCTACTTCCTGGGCGAGGTCAAGCCGCCCTTCTCGCGCGCCTCCAGCGTGCAGAAGTGCGTGCGTACGCCGGACATCGAGGAGGTCGGCAAGACCACCCGCCACGGCACGTTCTTCCAGATGTGCGGCAACTTCTCCTTCGGCGACTACTTCAAGGAAGGCGCCATCAAGCTCGCCTGGGAGCTCCTGACCTCCTCGGTGGAGCACGGCGGCTACGGGCTGGAGCCGGAGAAGCTCTGGATCACGGTCTACCAGGAGGACGACGAGGCCGAGCAGATCTGGCGCGACGTCGTCGGCGTCCCCGCCGAGCGCATCCAGCGCCTCGGCAAGAAGGACAACTACTGGTCGATGGGCGTCCCCGGCCCCTGTGGCCCGTGCTCCGAGATCAACTACGACCGCGGACCCGACTTCGGCGTCGAGGGCGGCCCGGCCGTCAACGACGAGCGGTACGTCGAGATCTGGAACCTCGTCTTCATGCAGTACGAGCGCGGTGAGGGCTCCGGCAAGGACGACTTCCCGATCCTCGGCGAGCTGCCGTCGAAGAACATCGACACGGGCCTCGGCCTCGAGCGCCTGGCGATGATCCTCCAGGGCGTCCAGAACATGTACGAGACGGACACCCTCAAGGTCGTCATCGACAAGGCCACCGAGCTCACCGGCGTCGACTACGGCACGTCCCACGAGAGCGACGTCTCGCTCCGCGTGGTCGCCGACCACATGCGCACCTCCGTGATGCTCATCGGCGACGGCGTCACCCCCGGCAACGAGGGCCGCGGCTACGTGCTGCGCCGCATCATGCGCCGCGCCGTCCGCAACATGCGTCTGCTCGGCGCCACCGGTCCGGTCGTCCAGGAGCTCGTGGACACCGTGATCAACACGATGGGCGAGCAGTACCCGGAGCTCGTCACCGACCGCAGGCGCGTCGAGACCGTCGCCCTCGCCGAAGAGGCCGCCTTCCTGAAGGCCCTCAAGGGCGGCACCAACATCCTCGACACCGCCGTCACCGAGACCAAGGCCGCCGGCGGCACGGTCCTCTCCGGCGACAAGGCGTTCCTGCTCCACGACACCTGGGGCTTCCCGATCGACCTCACCCTGGAGATGGCCTCCGAGCAGGGTCTCTCGGTGGACGAGGACGGCTTCCGCCGCCTGATGAAGGAGCAGCGGGAGCGCGCCAAGGCCGACGCCAAGGCCAAGAAGACCGGCCACGCCGACATGACCGCGTACCGGGAGATCGCCGACGGCAACGGCGCCACCGAGTTCACCGGTTACACCAACACCGAGGGCGAGAGCACCGTCGTCGGTCTCCTCGTCAACGGCGTCCCCTCACCGGCCGCCTCCGAGGGCGACGAGGTCGAGGTCGTCCTCGACCGCACCCCGTTCTACGCCGAGGGCGGCGGCCAGATCGCCGACCAGGGCCGCATCAGGCTGCACAGCGGCGCGGTCATCGACGTCCGTGACGTCCAGCAGCCGGTTCCCGGTGTCTCCGTGCACAAGGGTTCCGTGCAGGTCGGCGAGGTGACCGTGGGCGCCACGGCCTACGCCGCCATCGACGTGCGCCGCCGCCGGGCCATCGCCCGCGCCCACTCGGCCACCCACCTCACCCACCAGGCGCTGCGCGACGCGCTCGGCCCGACGGCCGCCCAGGCCGGCTCCGAGAACCAGCCCGGTCGCTTCCGCTTCGACTTCGGCTCGCCGAACGCCGTGCCGGGCGCGGTCCTCACCGATGTCGAGCAGAAGATCAACGAGGTCCTCTCGCGCGAGCTGGAGGTCCACGCCGAGGTCATGCCGATCGACGAGGCCAAGCGCCAGGGCGCCATCGCCGAGTTCGGCGAGAAGTACGGCGAGAAGGTCCGGGTCGTCACCATCGGCGACTTCTCCAAGGAGCTGTGCGGCGGCACGCACGTCCACAACACCGCCCAGCTGGGCCTGGTGAAGCTGCTCGGCGAGTCCTCCATCGGCTCCGGCGTGCGCCGTATCGAGGCCCTCGTCGGCGTCGACGCGTACAACTTCCTGGCCAGGGAGCACACGGTCGTCGCCCAGCTCCAGGAGCTGGTCAAGGGGCGTCCGGAGGAGCTGCCGGAGAAGATCTCCACCATGCTCGGCAAGCTGAAGGACGCCGAGAAGGAGATCGAGAAGTTCCGCGCGGAGAAGGTCCTCCAGGCCGCCGCCGGCCTCGTCGACTCCGCCCAGGACATCCGCGGCGTCGCCGTCGTCACCGGGCAGGTCCCGGACGGCACCGGCGCCGACGACCTGCGCCGGCTTGTCCTCGACGTGCGGGGCCGCATCCCGGGCGGCCGCCCGGCCGTCGTCGCCCTGTTCACCACGGCCAACGGCAAGCCGCTCACGGTCATCGCGACCAACGAGGCCGCCCGCGAGCGCGGCCTCAAGGCCGGTGAGCTGGTCCGTACCGCGGCCAAGACCCTCGGTGGCGGTGGCGGCGGCAAGCCGGACGTCGCCCAGGGCGGCGGTCAGAACCCGGGCGCCGTCGGCGAGGCCATCGCGGCCGTCGAGCGCCTCGTGACGGAGACGGCGTGACGATGCGCCGCGGCCGCCGCCTCGCGGTGGACGTCGGGGACGCCCGGATCGGGGTCGCCTCGTGCGACCCCGACGGGGTCCTCGCCACCCCGGTGGAGACCGTGCCGGGACGTGACGTCCCGGCCGCCCACCGGCGGCTCCGCCAGATCGTCGAGGAGTACGAGCCGATCGAGGTCATCGTGGGTCTGCCCCGCTCGCTCAGCGGGCGGGAGGGCCCGGCCGCGACCAAGGTCCGTGCCTTCGCCGGGGAGATGGCGCGCGGGATCGCGCCCGTACCTGTCCGCCTCGTGGACGAGCGGATGACGACCGTGACGGCCACGCAGGGACTTCGGGCCTCGGGAGTGAAGGCGAAGAAGGGGCGGTCCGTCATCGACCAGGCCGCCGCTGTGATCATCCTGCAGAACGCTCTTGAGTCCGAACGGGTATCAGGTAATCCGCCCGGTGAGGGCGTCGAAGTGGTCATCTGATCGCGATACGGTAACGTTCCGCGCGATGCGGCGGTGTTCGAACAGCTGCCGCACTACGTAGAGGCGGATCGTCCGGAAGCCTCGCGGCTGTTTGGGGATCGATGACTGAGTATGGCCGGAGCCCAGGCTCCGAACCGTGGCACCCCGGGGACCCGCTCTACGGGGACCAGGGGTGGGAGGGCCAGCAGCAGCACTACCCGCACCCGCAGCAGGCGAGCCAGTACGGGCACGACGGCCAGGGCTACGAGGACCCGTACGGCCAGGGCGGTCAGGGTACTCAGGGCGGCCAGGGATACGAGGGCGACCCGTACCAGCAGCAGCATGCCCAGCAGTACGAGCAGCAGCCGCAGGGGTACGCGGACCCGCAGTACCAGCAGCAGGCGCAGGCGCAGCAGTACCAGCAGTCGTACGAACAGCAGCAGTACGGGACGGGGTACCAGGGCGGTTACGACACGCCCGGGCACCTCGGACAGCAGTACGACGGCAGCTGGGAGAGCGGCCAGGCCGCGATGGCCTACGGCACGCCACCGGCCGATCCGTACGGCGGCCAGAACCCCGACCTCTACGGCACCCCCGAGGCCTACCCGCCGCCCCAGCCCCCCGGTCACCGGCAGAACCCGCCGGAGCCGGTGATCGACTGGGCCCCGGAGGAGGAGTCCCGGCCGGAGCCGGAGGAGGAGAAGCACCCCTTCTTCACCGGCGAGGACGACCCGGACGACGACCACGACGACGAGCCGGCCCCCGGCCGGGGCTCGCGCGGCGGCGACCGCGACCGCCGCGGCAAGGCGAAGAAACGCAACGGCAAGAACGGCGTGGCCTGCCTGGTCGTCGCCCTCGTCCTGGTGGGCGGCGTCGGCGGCATCGGCTACTTCGGCTACCAGTTCTGGCAGGGCCAGTTCGGGGAGGCGCCCGACTACGCGGGCGGCGGCAGCGGAGACGTCCAGGTCGAGATCCCGCGCGGGGCGCTCGGTTACGACATCGGCAACATCCTGAAGAAGGCCGGCGTCGTGAAGAGCGTCGACGCGTTCGTCGCCGCGCAGTCCCAGAACCCCAAGGGCAGGACGATCCAGGCGGGCGTCTACACCCTGAAGAAGGAGATGTCGGCGGACAGCGCCGTCGCGCTGATGCTCAACCCCGTGAGCCAGGCCAACTTCGTCATCCCCGAGGGCAAGCGCAACACCTGGGTGTACGACACCCTCGACAAGCGCCTCGACCTCAAGCCGGGCACCACCAAGGAGATCGCCCGCGCGAAGGCGGACTCCCTCGGCCTGCCGGACTGGGCCAAGAACCACAAGGACGTCAAGGACCCGCTGGAAGGATTCCTCTTCCCGGCGAGCTACCCGGTCGCCAAGAACAGCAAGCCGGAGGACGCACTCCGCAAGATGGTCTCCCGCGCGAACCAGGAGTACGGGAAGCTCGACCTGGACGCGAAGGCGTCGGAGCTGGGGCTCCAGGGCCCCTGGCAGCTGCTCACCGTCGCGAGCCTGGTGCAGGTCGAAGGCAAGTACAAGCACGACTTCGACAAGGTCGCGCGGGTCGTCTACAACCGGCTCAAGCCGAACAACGTGGAGACCGTCGGTCGGCTGGAGTTCGACTCGACGGTGAACTACTTCAGGGGCACGAGCACCCTCGACGTCGGCACGGTCGAGGAGATGCGCAAGATCAAGGACCCGTACAACACCTACGCGTACGACGTGAAGGGCCTCATCCCCGGTCCCATCAGCAATCCGGGCATCGAGGCGCTGAACTCGGCGATGAGCCCGGCAGAGGGCCCGTGGTACTACTTCGTGTCGATCAACGAGAACAAGACGGTCTTCTCCGTGACCCTCGAGGAGCACAACCGGCGCGTCGCGGAGTACCAGAAGGAACGGCAGGAGTCCGGCCAGTGAGAAAGCAGCACCGCGCGGCCGTCCTCGGTTCGCCGATCGCCCACTCGCTCTCGCCGGTCCTGCACCGGGCCGCGTACGCCGAGCTCGGCCTCGACGGCTGGTCGTACGACCGCTTCGAGGTCGACGAGGCCGGGCTGCCCGGCTTCGTGGGCGAGCTGGACGACAGCTGGGCCGGGCTCTCGCTGACCATGCCGCTCAAGCGGGCGATCATCCCGTTGCTCGACGAGATCAGCGACACGGCCGCGTCCGTGGAGGCCGTCAACACCGTCGTCCTCCGCGAGGACGGCCGACGGGTCGGCGACAACACCGACATCCCCGGCATGATCGCCGCCCTGCGCGAACGCAACGTCGAGAAGGTGGAGTCGGCGGCGATCCTCGGCGCCGGCGCCACCGCCTCCTCCGCGCTCGCCGCGCTCGCCCGGATCTGCGCGGGGCCCGTGACCGCGTACGTACGCAGCGAGGCGCGCGCCGAGGAGATGCGCGGCTGGGGTGACCGGCTCGGCGTGGACGTCCGTACCGCCGACTGGGACGACGCGGCGGAGGCGTTCGCCGCGCCGCTGGTCGTCGCGACCACCCCCGCCGGGACGACGAACGCGCTGGCGACCGCCGTCCCCGACACCGTCGGCACCCTCTTCGACGTCCTCTACGACCCGTGGCCGACGGCGCTCGCCGCCGCCTGGTCCGACCGCGGCGGCAAGGTCGTCGGCGGCCTCGACCTCCTCGTCCACCAGGCCGTCCTCCAGGTCGAGCAGATGACGGGCGTGCCGCGGGCGCCGCTCGCCGCCATGCGGGCGGCGGGGGAGCGGGCACTGACCGCCCGGTAGGCTCGGAGCGGCGCCGGGGACCGCCGGTGCCGCAGGGGGAAGTACGGGGGACATGGGCGGGGAACTGGTGCTGGCGTCCAAGTGGGACGCCGCTTTCGACGTGGTGCGCTTTCTGTACGTGGGGTTCTTCAGCGACCTGTCGGCCTGGGCGAGGTACACCGTCCTCGGCCTCTTCGGCTCGACCGTGGCGTACGGCTTCCTCTCCTGGCTGCGCAAACGCTCCGCCACCGCCCCGGCGGACGAGGAGACCGGCCAGGAGGACGAGACCCGCGTCCGATAGCTGGACCGGCGGCCAGGTGGTCGCCCCGGACGTGGGAGGATCGGGAGTGGCGGGCCAGGGCCGCGCACCCGGCCGCGTCGTCGCAGTGCCCAGGCGCGAGCATGAGGAGCATCGTTGAGCAGGTTGCGTTGGCTGACCGCTGGGGAATCCCACGGACCCGCGCTGGTCGCGACGCTGGAGGGTCTTCCCGCCGGTGTCCCGGTCACCACTGAGCTGGTGGCGGACCACCTCGCGCGGCGGCGTCTCGGCTATGGGCGCGGCGCCCGGATGAAGTTCGAGCAGGACGAGATCACCTTCCTCGGTGGCGTCCGGCACGGGCTCTCCCTCGGCTCCCCGGTCGCCGTCATGATCGGCAATACCGAGTGGCCCAAGTGGGAGAAGGTCATGTCGGCCGACCCGGTCGACCCCGCCGAGCTCAAGGAGACGGGCCGCAACGCCCCCCTGACCCGGCCACGGCCCGGCCACGCCGACCTCGCCGGCATGCAGAAGTACGGCTTCGACGAGGCCCGGCCGATCCTGGAGCGCGCCAGCGCCCGGGAGACCGCGGCCAGGGTCGCCCTCGGCGCCGTCGCCCGCTCCTTCCTCAAGGAGGCCGCGGGCATCGAGATCGTCTCGCACGTCGTCGAGCTGGCCGCCGCCAAGGCGCCGTACGGCGTCCACCCCACCCCCGCGGACGTCGAGAAGCTCGACGCCGACCCGGTCCGTTGTCTCGACGCCGACGCGTCGAAGGCGATGGTCGCCGAGATCGACCAGGCCCACAAGGACGGCGACACCCTCGGCGGTGTCGTCGAGGTCCTTGCCTACGGCGTGCCCGTAGGCCTCGGCTCGCACGTCCACTGGGACCGGCGCCTCGACGCACGGCTCGCCGCCGCCCTCATGGGCATCCAGGCCATCAAGGGCGTCGAGGTCGGCGACGGCTTCGACCTCGCCCGCGTGCCGGGCTCCCAGGCCCACGACGAGATCGTGAGGACCGAGGACGGCCTCAGGCGCACCACCGGCCGCTCCGGCGGCACCGAGGGCGGTCTGACCACCGGTGAGCTGCTGCGCGTCCGCGCCGCGATGAAGCCCATCGCGACCGTCCCGCGCGCCCTCGCCACCGTCGACGTCGTCACCGGCGAGGCCACCCAGGCCCACCACCAGCGCTCCGACGTGTGCGCCGTCCCCGCGGCCGGCATCGTCGCGGAGGCCATGGTCGCCCTGGTCCTCGCGGACGCCGTCGTCGAGAAGTTCGGCGGCGACAGCGTCCCGGAGACCCGCCGCAACGTGCGGTCGTACCTCGACAACCTCCGCATCCGGTGACCGCCGGTCCCCTGGTCGTCCTCGTCGGGCCCATGGGCTCCGGCAAGTCCACGGTGGGCGCGCTCCTGGCCGAACGGCTCGGCGCGCCCTACCGGGACACCGACGCCGACATCGTCGCCGCCGAGGGACGCGAGATCTCCGACATCTTCGTCGAGGACGGCGAGGACCACTTCCGCGCCCTGGAGCGGGACGCGGTCGCCGCGGCCCTCACCGGGCACGAGGGCGTCCTCGCCCTCGGCGGCGGCGCGGTCCTCGACGCCGGAACCCGCGCCCTGCTCGCCGGGCTGCCCGTCGCGTACCTCTCGATGGACGTCGACGAGGCCGTCCGGCGCGTCGGCCTCAACACCGCGCGGCCGCTGCTCGCCGTCAACCCGCGCCGCCAGTGGCGCGAGCTGATGGAGGCACGCCGTCACCTGTACACCGAAGTCGCGCGGGCCGTCGTCGCCACCGACGACCGCACCCCGGAAGAGGTCGCGGACGCGGTCCTCGCGGCACTGGATCTGAAGAAGGACGCATGACGACGGACCAGGCAGTGACCCGTATCCAGGTCGCGGGCAGCGCGGGCACGGATCCGTACGAGGTGCTGGTCGGCCGGCAGCTGCTCGGCGAGCTTCCGGGACTGATCGGCACCCAGGCCAAGCGGGTCGCCGTGATCCACCCGGAGGCGCTCGCCGACACGGGTGAGGCGCTCCGCGCCGACCTCGCCGACCAGGGATACGAGGCGGTCGCCATCCAGGTGCCGAACGCCGAGGAGGCCAAGACCGTCGAGGTCGCCGCCTACTGCTGGAAGGCGCTCGGCCAGACCGGCTTCACCCGCAGCGACGTCGTGGTGGGCGTCGGCGGCGGCGCCACCACCGACCTGGCCGGCTTCGTGGCCGCGACCTGGCTGCGGGGCGTGCGCTGGATCGCCGTACCGACCACCGTCCTCGCGATGGTCGACGCGGCCGTCGGCGGCAAGACGGGCATCAACACCGCCGAGGGCAAGAACCTCGTCGGCGCCTTCCACCCGCCCGCCGGCGTCCTCTGCGACCTGGCGGCCCTGGACTCGCTGCCGGTGCACGACTACGTCAGCGGTCTCGCGGAGATCATCAAGGCCGGGTTCATCGTCGACCCGGTCATCCTCGACCTCATCGAGGAGGACCCGGAGGCCGCCCGCACCCCGACCGGGCCGCACACCGCCGAGCTGCTCGTCCGCTCGATCAAGGTGAAGGCGGAGGTCGTCTCCGGCGACCTCAAGGAGTCCGGCCGCCGCGAGATCCTCAACTACGGCCACACCCTCGCCCACGCCATCGAGAAGAACGAGCGGTACAAGTGGCGCCACGGCGCCGCCGTCTCCGTCGGCATGGTCTTCGCCGCCGAACTCGGCCGGCTCGCCGGGCGGCTCGACGACGCGACCGCCGACCGGCACCGCGCGATCCTGGAGTCCGTCGGCCTCCCGCTCACCTACCGCGGCGACCAGTGGCCCAAGCTCCTGGAGACCATGCGGGTGGACAAGAAGTCCCGCGGCGACCTGCTGCGCTTCATCGTCCTCGACGGGATCGGCAGGCCCACCGTCCTGGAGGGGCCCGACCCGGCCGTCCTGATCGCGGCGTACGGCGAGGTGTCCGCGTGAGCGAGCCCCGTGCGGTCCTGGTGCTGAACGGCCCCAACCTGGGCCGGCTCGGCTCGCGCGAGCCCGACATCTACGGCGCGACCTCGTACAAGGGACTCGTCGACTCCTGCCGCACCCTCGGCGCGGAGCTCGGCTTCGACGTCGAGGTGCGGGAGACGAACGACGAGGGCGAGATGATCCGCTGGCTCCACGAGGCGGCGGACACCTCGACGCCGGTCGTCATCAACCCCGGGGCGTTCACGCACTACTCGTACGGGATGAGGGACGCCGCCGCCCAGCGGACCGCCCCGCTGATCGAGGTCCACATCTCGAACCCGTACGCCCGGGAGGAGTTCCGGCACACCTCGGTCGTCGCGGCGGTGGCGACCGGTACGGTCGCCGGGTTCGGGATCGGTTCCTACCGGCTCGCCCTGAGGGCGCTCGCCGAGGAACTGTCCGGCTGACTGGGCACCAGGGGGCGTCCCCGGCCGTTCCCCTCGTGGGGGCCGCGGGCGGTAACGTTCCGGCGCACCGGATACATCAGGCGTACGAGACGGAGTGGCACCGGATGCAGCACGCAGTGGGGGGTCCGCTGCCACCCCCCGAGCAATCGGGCCAGGCGCCGAGCCTTGGCCACGTCCAGGGCCCCGGCCAGGGCCCTGGCCAGGACCCTGGCCCTACTCAGGGTCCCGGCCCCGGACCCGGCCCGCTTCCCGCCTCAAGGGCGGAGGGCGGGGCCGCCGGCGCGCGTCCGCTCGTGCCTCCGCCTCCGTCCGGCGCCCCGCACCAGAGCCCGACGGCCGGGCCG
Organism: Streptomyces sp. NPDC058671; assembly: GCF_042716475.1. Classification (NCBI taxonomy): domain Bacteria; kingdom Bacillati; phylum Actinomycetota; class Actinomycetes; order Kitasatosporales; family Streptomycetaceae; genus Streptomyces; species Streptomyces sp. NPDC058671. Next base: position 201,230 of record NZ_JBHXSA010000015.1, read on the forward strand.
CGGCTCGGTGTGCACCCTGCCGTGCAGGCCGGGGGCCCCAGGCCGCCGCACGCGGCGCCGTCACCGCCCCCCGCGCAGCCGGGAGCGCCCGGCTGGGCCGCGCCCGGAGCCGTACCGCCGCACTCCGGCGCGTCGCACTACCCCGCCGGGGGCCCGCATCGTGCGGACCTCACCGGCCACGTACCGCTGCCGCCCGTGAGCGCGCCGCTCGCGCCCCCCGGGGAGCACGGCGTCGGTACGGGCGCGGCGACCCTCGCCGTCCTGCTCATCGGCCCCGCGGGCGCGGGCAAGACGACCGTCGCCCGGCACTGGGCGCAGCGCCGCCGCGTGCCCACCGCGCACATCAGCCTCGACGACGTACGCGAGTGGGTCTGCTCCGGTTTCGCCGACCCGCAGACCGGGTGGAACGAGCACTCCGAGGCGCAGTACCGGCTCGCCCGCCGCACCTGTGGCTTCGCCGCGCGCAACTTCCTCGCCAACGGGATCTCCTGCATCGTCGACGACGCCGTCTTCCCCGACCGGCCCGTGGTCGGCCTCGGCGGATGGAAGCGCCACGTCGGCCCCGGCCTGCTCCCGGTCGTGCTCCTGCCCGGCCTGGAGGTCGTCCTGGAGCGCAACGCCGAGCGCAGCGGGAACCGGCGCCTCTCGGACGAGGAGGTCGCCGCCATCCACGGCCGGATGGCCGGCTGGTACGGCTCGGGCCTGCCGATCATCGACAACTCCACGTACGACGTCGAGACGACGGCCCGCGTCCTCGACGACGTCCTGGCCCGCGCGATCGCCAGCCCGCCCACCTGGTGAGCCTCGGCCACGACCGGGCGTCCCTGCCCGGTCGGCCGTGCTGAACAGGCCACCGCGGCCCGCTCCTCGTACGCTCGGAGCATGTCAGAGGTGTATGCGGACCGCCGTGTACGGCTGCGCGATCGGTGCGCGGCCGCGGGCAGCCCGGCGGCCCTGGTCTCCCGCCCCGCCAACGTCCGCTACCTGGCGGGCGGTTCGCCTCCCGGCGCCGTCCTCCTCGTCGGACCGGAGCCCGACGCGGACCTCCTGCTCTGCCCCGTGCCCCCCGGTGGCGAGCCGGCCGACGGACGGCTCGACGAACTGCTCCGCCGACAGGTCCTGCCCACCGACGGCGGCGATCCGGCCGTCGCCGCCGTCGGCCACGCCCTCCGGTCCGGCGCCGACGCGCTCGCCGTGGAGGAACACGATCTGACGGTGGCCCGGTACCGGGCCATGGGCTCCGTCTCGCCCGGACTGCGTCTCGCCGACCTCTCCTGCGCCGTCGAGCAGCTCAGGATCGTCAAGGACGAGGACGAGATCGCCTGCCTCCGGATCGCCGCCGAGATCGCCGACCAGGCCCTCGGTGAGCTGCTCGAGTCGATCCTGGTGGGCCGGACCGAACGCCATCTCGCCCTGGAGCTGGAGCGGCGGCTGGTCGACCACGGTGCCGACGGCGCCGCCTTCCCCACCTCGGTGGCGACCGGGCCGCACTCCGGACGGCGCGGGCACCGGCCCACGGACCGCCGGGTCGAGGAGGGTGATTTCCTCTCCGTCTGCCTCGGCGCCGACTACCGCGGCTACCGGTGCGAGATCGGCCGTACCTTCGTCATCGGTACGACGCCCGCCGACTGGCAGATCGAGCTGTACGAGCTCGTCTTCGCCGCTCAGCGGGCCGGACGGGAGTCGCTCGTGCCGGGTGCCGGGTACCGTGACGTGGACCGGGCGGCCCGTCAGATCCTGGACGCGGCGGGGCACGCGGAGGCCGCCGTACCCCTCACCGGGCACGGCGTGGGGCTCGAAATCGACGAGGACCCGCAGCTCTCACCCTCGGCCATGGGTAAACTGGACGCTTGTGTGCCGGTCACCGTCGAACCGGGGGTCCACCTCCCGGGCCGGGGCGGGGTCCGGATCGATGACACGCTCGTCGTACGCCAGGAGGCGGACGGCGGACCCGAGCTACTCACCATCACGACCAAGGAGCTGCTCGCGCTGTAAGGCGCGTACGCCTCCACGGTCCCACGTCAGTCCAGGAGATTCCGCAACCGTGGCTTCCACGAACGACCTCAAGAACGGCATGGTGCTCAAGCTCGAAGGCGGCCAGCTCTGGTCCGTCGTCGAGTTCCAGCACGTCAAGCCCGGCAAGGGCCCGGCCTTCGTGCGCACCAAGCTCAAGAACGTGCTGTCCGGCAAGGTCGTCGACAAGACCTTCAACGCCGGTGTGAAGGTCGAGACGGCCACCATCGACCGCCGCGACATGCAGTTCTCCTACATGGACGGCGACTACTTCGTCTTCATGGACATGGAGACCTACGACCAGCTCATGGTCGAGCGCAAGGCCGTCGGCGACGCCGCCAACTTCCTGATCGAGGGCTTCACCGCCTCCGTCGCCCAGCACGAGGGCTCGGTGCTCTACGTCGAGCTCCCCGCCGCCGTCGTGCTGACGATCGAGCACACCGACCCGGGCGTCCAGGGCGACCGCTCCACCGGCGGCACCAAGCCCGCCAAGCTGGAGACCGGCCACGAGATCCAGGTCCCGCTCTTCATCACCACCGGTGAGAAGGTCAAGGTCGACACCCGCACCAGCGACTACCTCGGCCGGGTGAACGACTAACCGTGGCCGCTCGGAGCAAGGCCCGCAAGCGCGCCTTCCAGATCCTCTTCGAGGCCGACCAGCGTGACGCCTCCGTCCAGGAGGTCCTCGCGGACCAGGTCCGGCACGCGCGGTCGGACGACCGCCAGCCGCCGGTGAGCGACTTCACCATGCAGCTGGTCGAGGGGTACGCGGCACACGTGGCGCGGATCGACGAGCTCATCGCGACCTACGCGGTGGACTGGGACCTCGACCGGATGCCCGTCGCCGACCGGAACATCGTGCGCCTCGGCGCGTACGAGCTGATCTGGGAGGACGGGACGCCGGACGCGGTGGCGATCGACGAGGCGGTGCAGCTCGCCAAGGAGTTCTCCACGGACGAGTCCCCCACCTTCGTGAACGGTCTGCTGGCGCGCTTCAAGGACTTGAAGCCGCGTCTGCGCCGGGACACGGACGCCTGAGTCGTCTCGGCCGGTGGACGTCACCGGCAGTCGAAGGGGCCCGCAGCACTCGTGCTGCGGGCC